>NZ_CDXDOR010000002.1:18065-60461 GCF_978021225.1 Frankia sp. CeTa3Moorea
GATGACCGAATGTCCCGGTGATGACCGAATGTCCCGGTGATGACCGAGTGTCCCGGTCGTCGACACACCGCGGTCCCATCGCCGACCCGCTACGGACGCCGACCCGCCGCGGGGCCGGCGGAGTCGGTGGAGTTGGTGGAGTTGTCGGACCCACGTGATGTGCTTTGCCCGTGGTCGTCCTTCCTGCCCCCGCACCCGCCGCCCCGCGTCCCGGCTACCGGCTGGTCGCCGCCCCGGTCGCGCCGCCGCGCCCGCTCGTCCTGGATGCGGCGCAGCGCGCGGTGGTTGAGCACGGCGGCGGGCCGCTGCTGGTGCTCGCCGGGCCCGGCACCGGGAAGACGGCCACGCTCGTCGAGGCGGTCGCCGCGCGGATCGAAGCCGGGGCGGATCCGCGGTCGATCCTGGTCCTCACCTTCAGCCGGCGAGCTGCCGGCGAGCTGCGGGAGCGGATCATCGCACGGCTCGGTGCCGAGGGTGGGGCCGGCGGAGGTCCCGGGGCGTGGACGTTCCACGCCTGGTGCCTGGCGCTGCTGCGCGCGCACGAGCGGCCGGCCCCGCCGGGCGGGCTCCGGCTGCTGTCCGGCCCGGAGCAGGACAGTCGGCTGCGCGATCTCATTGAGGGTTCCCGCGAGGACGGCCGGCCGGTCTGGCCCGAGCCGCTCGTGGGTTGCCTGCGCACCCGCGGTTTCACCGAGGAGGTGCGGGCGCTGCTGGCCCGCGCCCGCGAGGTCGGGCTCGAACCGGTCGCGCTGGCGCAGCTCGCCCAGCGTACCGGCCGCCCGGACTGGGCCGCCCTCGCCGAGTTCTACGAGATGTACCTCGACGTGTTCGGGTTCGAGGGGGCGGTCGACTACACCGATCTCGTCCACCGGGCCGTGGTCGTCGCCGAGAGTGCCGAGGGGGGCGCCTGGCTGCGTGGGCGCTACCGGCACGTCTTCGTCGACGAGTACCAGGACACCGATCCGGCTCAGGAACGCCTGCTGGGGGCGGTGGCCGGCGGTGGTGGCAACCTCGTCGTGCTGGGCGACCCGGACCAGTCGATCTACGCCTTCCGGGGGGCCGAGGTCGCCGGCCTGCTGGGCTTCCCGGCCCGGTTCCCCCGCCTTGACGGCGAGCCGGCGCCGATCGTCGCGCTGCGGCGCTGCCGGCGGATGGCCCCGGCCCCGCTGGCGGCGAGCCGGCACGTGGCCCGGCGGATCCCGGCCGCCGGGCTTCCGGCGGCCGCGATCCGGGCACACCGCGACCTCGTCGGGCGCGTCGACGCCGACGCCGGCCAGGTGCAGGCCCGCACGTTCCCGGGCGCTGGCGCGGAGGCCGAGTCGGTGGCCGACCTGCTCCGTCGCGAGCATCTGGAGAACGGCGTCGCCTGGGACGCGATGGCGGTCCTGGTCCGCACGGCCGAGCGGATCGGCCGGTTGCGCCGCGTGCTGGCCGCCGCCGGCGTTCCGGTCAGCGTCGACGGTGACGACCTGCCGGTCGCCCAGGAGCCGGCCGCCGCCCTGCTCCTGCTGGCGCTGCGCTGCGCGGAGGATCCGGCCGGGGCGCTCACCGTCGACGCGGCGCGCACCCTGCTCACCTCGCCGCTCGGTGGAGCGGACCCGGCCGGGCTGCGGGCGCTGGGCCGGGCGCTGCGCGCCTTCGAGCGCGACGCGGGGTCCGAGTATCCGGCGCCGTCGGCGGAGCTGTTGCGGGCGGCGATCGCCGAGCCCGACCACTGGCTGGCGACGATCCCCGACGACCTGGCCGGGCCGGTCCGGCGGGTCGGCGGTCTGCTGCGGACGGCCGGTCAGGCGTTGCGGGACTCCTCGGGCGCCCCGGAGGACGCCCTGTGGGCGCTGTGGTCGGCGAGCGAGTGGCCGGCGCGGCTGCGATATGCCTCGGCGGCCGGGGGCGCCGCCGGGCGCGCGGCCGACCGTGACCTCGACGCCGTCGTGGCGCTCTTCGATGCCGTCACCCGGCTGGGCCAGCGGCGCGGGCCGGGCGGTGGCGTCGCCTCCCTGGTCGCGGAGCTCACCCGCCAGCAGATCGCCGGGGACGTCCTCGAGCCGGCCGGGGAGTCCGTGCGCCGCCGCGGGGTGCGGCTGCTGACCGCCCATCGCGCCAAGGGGCTCGAATGGGAGGTCGTCGCCGTCTGCGGAGTGCAGGACGGCACCTGGCCCGACCTGCGGGAGCGGCATTCGCTGCTCGGCGCGGAGCAGCTCGACGCGCCGTCCCGGGGCGGGTTGCGCCCGCCGCTGACCCGCCAGGACCTGCTCGCCGACGAACGTCGGCTGTTCTACGTCGCGCTGACCAGGGCGCGGCGCCGGCTGATCGTCACCGCGGTGAACAGCCCCGAGGACGACGGCAGCCTGCCGAGCCGCTTCCTTGAGGAACTGGGTGTAGCGGTGGAGCATGTGCCCGGTCGCCCGGTCCGGCCGCTCACCCTGGTCGGCCTGGTCGCGACCCTGCGCCGGCTGGCGACGGAACCGGGCTCGAGCCCCGCGATGCGCTCCGCCGCGCAGGCCCGCCTCGCCGCGCTCGCCGCGGCACGGGACCAGGCGGGCCGGCCCCTGGTGCCGGCCGCGCACCCGGACACCTGGTGGGGGCTGCTCGACCCCACCACGTCGGATATTCCTGTCGTCCCGGTGGCCGGGCCGATCCGGCTGTCCGGCTCGTCGCTGTCGAGCATCGGCGCCTGTTCCCTGCGGTGGTTCCTCGAGCACGAGGCGCACGCGGTCACCCCGGCCTCGACCGCGCAGGGATTCGGCAAGGTGGTGCACGCCCTGGCGGACGAGGTCACGACCGGGCGGGCCCCGGCCGACCTCGCCGCGCTCGACGCCCGGCTGAACACGGTGTGGCGGCAGCTGGACTTCGACGCCCGCTGGCGCTCCGATCAGGAGCGCGCGGCCGCCCGCGAGGCGCTCGCCCGCTTCCTGGACTGGCACGCCGCCGAGCGCGGTCGGTGCGTGATCGACGCGGAGGTCAGGTTCTCCTGCGACCTGCGGGTCGCCGGGCGGGACGTCCAGCTGCGCGGATTCATCGACCGGCTCGAACTGGACGAGGCCGGCCGGGTCCACGTCATAGACTTCAAGACCGGTCGGACCGCGGTCGCTCCTGCCGAGCTCGCCACCCACCCCCAGCTGGGCAGCTATCAGCTCGCCGTGCGGGCCGGCGCGCTCGACGATGTGCTCGCGGCCGCGGCGCCGGATCAGCCCCGGCCGGTGCCTGGCGGGGCGGAGCTCGTCCAGCTCCGGCGGGATGCCGGCGGTGCGGCGGCCGGCCCGCGGCTGCCGGGGGAGCGGCCTGGCCCGCCGGAGGTCCAGGCCCAGGATGCGCTGCCTCCCGACGGCGCGACCTGGATGGACGAGGTGCTCGACGCGGCGGTGCGCACCATCGACGCCGAGGCGTTCCGGCCGACGCCCGGCGACCACTGCACGCTGTGCACCTTCCAGACGAGCTGCCCCGCGCGGCCCGAGGGACGTCAGGTGGTCGAGTGAACCCGCGGGTGGAGCAGCCGGGCGCGGGCGCCCACGTGACGATTCCCCGCCAACCGTTCCTGCCCGGTTTCGACGGCGGCGTCGACGGTGACCCGGCGGACGGCGTCGCCGGTCCCCGGCTCTACCCGGATGACCTGCGCGACCTGCTGGAGGTCCCGTACACCGACGAGCAGATCGCCGCGGCCACCGCTCCGCTCGAACCGGGGGTCATCATCGCGGGCGCGGGATCCGGCAAGACCTCGGTGATGGCCGCACGGGTGGTCTGGCTCGTCGCCACCGGGCAGGTGCGGCCCGACCAGGTGCTCGGACTGACCTTTACGACGAAGGCGGCGGCGGAGCTGTCCGGTCGGGTGCGGCTGGCGTTGCGTAAGGCGTCGGCCGGGGCGGGCCCGGGTGGACCGGCCGCGGACGGCAAGGTGGACGGGGAGCCGACCGTCGCCACCTACCATGCCTTCGCCGGGCGGCTGGTCGTCGACAACGCCCTGCGGCTGGGGCTGGAGCCGGACCTCCAGCTGATCTCCGGCGCGGCCCGCTACCAGCTCGCCGCCCGGGTCGCCCGTTCCCACGGCGGGAAGGTGGAGGCGCTGACACGTTCGCTGGGAGCGCTCGTCGGCGAGCTCGTCGCGCTGGACGCCGAGATGAGCGAGCACCTGGTCGATCCGGCGGGCCTCGTCGCGTTCGACGGCGCGCTGCTCGCCGAGATCGACGCGGCGCTGCGGCGCGCCGAGCAGCGGCGGGGCACCCGGGGCGTCCGCCGGGAGCTGCGCCGGTGCGCGGCCGCAGCCCGGGGGCGCCGGGAGTTGGCCGCTCTGGTGGCGGAGTACCGGGCGGCCCGGCGGGAACGCGACGTCCTGGACTTCGGTGACCAGGTCACCTGTGCCGCGAGGCTCGCCGAGACCATGCCGGAGGTCGGTCGGGCCGAGCGGGCGCGGGCCGGTGTCGTCCTGCTTGACGAGTACCAGGACACCTCGGTGGCCCAGCGGCGGATGCTCACCGGCCTGTTCGGCGGCGGGCATCCGGTCACCGCCGTCGGCGACCCCTGCCAGGCGATCTACGGCTGGCGCGGGGCGTCGGTGGCGAACCTCGACCACTTCCCCACGCACTTCCCCGGGGCCGACGGCACGCCCGCGGCCGTCTACGAACTGTCGGTGAACCAGCGCAGCGGCGGCCGGCTGCTCCGCCTCGCCAACACCGTCGCCGCACAGCTGCGGGCCCGTCACCGCGTCGTCGAGCTCCGCCCGCGGCCCGACGTGGCTGAGCAGGGCGAGGCGGTGGTCGCGTTGCACGTCAGCTGGGCCGATGAGGTGGCCTGGATCGCCGACCAGCTCCGCCGGGTGGTCGACGCCGGCACCGCTCCCGGCGGCATCGCCGTGCTGGTCCGGGCCCGTGGCGACATCCCCGCGCTGTTTACCGCGATGCAGGCGGCCGGGCTGCCCGTCGAGGTCGTCGGGCTGACCGGGCTGCTCATCGTCCCGGAGGTCGCCGAGATCGTGGCCATGCTGGAGGTGCTCGACTCGCCGACGGCGAACGCCGCGCTCGTCCGGCTGCTCACAGGGCCGCGGGTGCGGCTCGGCCCCCGGGATCTCGCCGCGCTCGGCCGCCACGCGCGCGAGGCGGCGCGGGTCCCGGACCCGGTCGGCGATCCGGACCTGCCGGGACGGTCCGATCCACTCGCCGAGGCGGTCGCCGACGTCGACCCCGCCGACGTCGTCGCCCTGTCGGACGTCCTCGACGACCCCGGGCCGGAGATGTCCGCGCCGGGGCGCGCCCGGGTGCGCCGGCTCGCCGCCGAGATCGCCGCGCTGCGTGGGCACGTCGGCGAGGGCCTGCTCGACCTGCTGCACCGGGTGGTCGCGACGATCGGGCTGGATGTGGAGCTCACGGCGACCGAGGTGGCGGTGCGGGCCCGGCGCCAGGAGAACGTCGCGGCCTTCCTGGACGTGGCCGCGGGCTTCACCGATCCCGACGGCACGAACTCCCTGCCCGCGTTCCTCGGATTCCTCCGGGCGGCGCGGGAGCACGAGCGGGGTCTCGACGTCGCCGGGCCGTCCGGGGCCGACGCGATCGCCCTGATGACGATGCATCGCTCCAAGGGCCTGGAATGGGAGGTCGTCGCCGTCCCGAACCTGACCGGCAAGGTGTTCCCCGACCTGACCGTGCGCGACCAGTGGACCACCTCCCCGGGCGTGCTGCCGATCCCGCTGCGCGGCGACGCCGACGATCTGCCGGCGTTCACGGTCTCCGCCGAGAAGGCCGCCCTGGACGCTTTCCGGGCCGATGCCCGTCAGTACGCCGAGCGGGAGGAACGCCGGCTCGCCTACGTCGCGGTCACCCGGGCGAAGTCGCTGCTGTTCGCGAGCGGGCACTGGTGGGGACCCACCCAGAAGACCCCACGCGGTGCCTCGGTGTTCCTCGACGAGCTCGCCGAGCACGCCCGCACCGGCGGTGGGCGGGTCGATGTCTGGGCGCCGGAGCCGGCGGAGCGGACCAACCCGGCGCTGGCGACGCCGGAACGGTTCGCCTGGCCGATCCCCTACGAGCCGGAGCCGTACGCCCGGCGCCTCGCCGCGGCCGAGGGGGTCATGGCGCGGCTGGCCGCGCTGAGCGTACCGGGGGCGTCGGCGGAACCGGCCGGGGAACCGTTCGTCGACGATCCGGCCGGGATGACGGCGGCCGAGCGCGCCCTGCTCGCCGAGCTCGACCGGGAGGCCCGGCTGCTGCTCGCCGAGGAACGCGCGGCACGCCTCGCGCGGACCGATGTCGCCCTGCCGGCGAGCCTCACCGCGTCCCAGATCGTCCGGCTGCGCGCGGACCCGGAGGCGTTCGCCCGTGAGCTGGTCCGGCCGCTGCCGCGCCGTCCGGTGGCCGCGGCCCGGCGCGGCACCCGGTTCCACGCCTGGGTTGAGGAGATCTTCGACTACCGTGCACTGATCGACACCGAGGATCTGCCCGGCGCGGCCGACGCGGAGCTCACCGACGACGATCTGCGCTCGCTGCAGCAGGCGTTCCTGCGTACCGAGTACGGTGCCCGGCGGCCGTTCGCGATCGAGGAATCCTTCGAGCTCCGCCTTGCCGGGCGGATCGTGCGCGGTCGCATCGACGCCGTCTACGACCTCGGCGGCGGTCGCTGGGAGGTGGTCGACTGGAAGACCGGCCGGTCCGAGGCCGACGATCTTCAGCTCGGGATTTACCGGCTGGCCTGGGCCCGGCTGCGGGGCGTCGACCTGAGCGCGGTCGACGCCGCCTTCCTGTACGTGCGCACCGGCGCCGTTGTCCGGCCCCCGACGTTGTCCGAGGAGGAGCTCGCCGACCTGCTCGCGAGTCCGAGCACCGGGCCCGCCGCGGGTCAGGCCCGCGGGTCGGCGAGGTCGACGGACAGCGCCAGGTGATCCGAGATGGGCACGCGGCGGGCCTGCACGGCGATGATCCTGCCTACCGGCCCGCGGGCCAGCACATGGTCGAGCTGCACCCGCGGGGAGTGCGCGGGGTAGGTGGGCGTCACCGCCAATCGGCGCCAGCGGGTGAGCGCGGCCGGTAGCCGGCCGGGCAGGTTCAGATCGCCCAGCAGGACCAGCGGCCCCGGGACGTCCGCGAGCCGGCGGGCCAGCCGGCGCAGTTGCACGGCGTTCCACCCCGGCACGAACGACAGATGGGTGTTGACCACCGTCAGCGGGCCCTCGGCCGACTCCACCCGCGCGGCGATCGCGGCCCGCGGCTCGTCGTCGAGCATGATCAGATGTCCTCGCCTGCCCGGACCCCCCGGTATCGCGATCGGGGACCGCACCGGCGCCCGGCCGAGGTCGATCACCCGCCACTCGCGGACGGGCAGCCGGCTGATCAGAGCGATGCCGTACGCCGGCTCGTCGTCCCGACGCTGCCCGTCAGCCGGCCGCCAGCCCACGCCGGGCGTGCCGAAGACGGTGGGGACGAACCGCCAGTCGTCGTCGCCGGCTCCGATCACCGCCGCCGCCTCTGCGGCGAGGTCCAGCCCACCCGATCGTGGCTGGTCGAGATCGACCTCCTGGAGCCCGAGGACGTCCACGTCGAGAGCGGAGACGGCCGCGGCGAAGCGGGCGGGCTCGACCGTCCCATCCGTGAGCGACAGGCCGTGCATGATGTTGAAGGAGCCCAGCCGCACGCCTGGACCGTATCGGATGCGAGGTCCGTCACGGCCCGGGTGACCGACCCCGCACCGCCGCGAGACGGCGGGAGCCCGGGCCCCGGCCCTCGTCCGTGTCCTCGCGGACCGCGGCACTCACCGGGTCGGTGGCCACGTCCTCGGCGGCCCCGGCGCGCAGCACCAGTTCGAGATCGAAGCGGGTGTCAGGGTCCTCCAGACATGGTCCGAACAGCTCGCGAAGCTGGTTGACCCGGTAGCGGACGGTCTGCGGATGGATGTGCAACCGCTCGGCGATCAGCCCGCGCTGACCCCGCAGGGTCAGCCAGTGCAGGAGGGTCTCGGCCAGCCGTTCCCTGGTCCGGCAGGGCAGCCCGTCGAGGGGAGCGAGCCGGCGGGACGCAAGGTCGGTGATGAGCCCGGGGTCGCTGGCCAGCAGCAGGGCGCTGAGATGTTCGTCGGTGAACAGGGGGTCGGCCGCGGCGATGCCGCGAAGCCGCCCGGCGCTCCGGGCATCGTAGGCGAACCTCGCCCGCGCCGCGCTCGCCGCCGCCTGACCCCACGGCACGGCTGGTCCCACCACCGCGGCGAGCCCGGCGAGCTGTTTCGCCAGTGCCGCCCGGGTGGCCGCCCGCTCGGTCGAGCCGACGAACACCCAGATGTCTCCCCCCTGCACGGCGCGCGGGCAGCCCGAGGGCAACCGGGAGGGGAGCGAGCCTGCCCAGGGGTCGGCCTCGTGGTCGGCCTCGCTATCAGCCGGGTGGGTGCCCGGGTGGCCGGCCGGGTGGCCGGCCGGGTGGGTGGCCGCGGAGCCGGTCGGGGCGGGGACGAGCACGGCGGCCAGCCGGCCGGGCAGCCGCACGCTGCCGGAACGGGCGACCTGCGCGATCGCCCCGCCGGTCGCGCCGGACAGCAGCATCTCGCCCAGCCGGTCCCACAGCCGCTCCAGTTCACCGGCCGCGGTGTACTGCTCGGACGCGTAGCCATCGGCGGAGGCCGCGGAGATGCCGTCGATGTAGGCGAACATCATCTCGGCGAGGGACACCAGCGCCGGGCCGTCCAGCCCGCCGCGGCGGGCCGCCGCCTCCCCGAGGCGGCGCCAGGAGACGCGGGCGCCCACCCGGTAGGCGCTCAGCAGGTTGTCCAACGACCGTCCCGCGTACACCTCGCCGCGGCCGAGACGGACATAGACCTCCCGGCTGGCGGCGAGGTCGAGAGTGCAGTGGGGACCGGCCTCGACCAGGCTGAGGAAGCGGAACAACGCCTCGTCGACTCCGCGGCGCACCCCATGGCCGAACTTGCCCTCCAGCGGGCGCGCGTAGGCGGGAACCTCCCGGGCGATCGCGGCGATGATCTCTTCACCCAGAGCGTCGAACTCGGCGGCGAGGATCTCGCTCAGCCCGGCTGGAAACTGTCCCATGGGAACAGTTTGCCGCCCGACAGTCGCAATCTCCCGCACCTCGTCCTCTGGGCGGGCCGCCCGTGATCGTCGCCGGCGGCCGGCGGAATCGGCTCCGGGCGGGCCGGGGCACGGCCTCCCGTGGCCATGACTTGGGATGGGTGTCCTCTTCGCCACCGGCGCGGCCCGCCGGGCAGTAGCGTTGGCAACTGTGTCCCCGCCTAGAGAACCCGGCCCGGCCGCGTCCACCGCGATGAAGTCGGCCCTGCCGGCATCCTCCTATCCGATCGAGCGGACCCGGCTCGGTAACGGCCTGCGCGTGCTGCTCGCCCCCGACCACACCGCGCCGGTGGTGGCCGTCTCGGTGCACTACGACGTCGGGTTCCGATCCGAGCCTGAGGGCCGTACCGGATTCGCTCACCTGTTCGAGCACCTGATGTTCCAGGGCAGCGAGAACGTCGGCAAGGCCGAGCATCCGAAGCATGTCCAGGCCGCCGGCGGAATCTTCAACGGATCGACGCACCCGGACTACACGGACTATTTCGAGCTGCTCCCGGCCGGGGCGCTCGAACTGGCCCTGTTCCTGGAGGCGGACCGGATGCGGGCACCGAAGATCACTCGCCAGAACCTGGACAACCAGATCGCCGTGGTGCAGGAGGAGATCCGGGTCAACGTCCTGAACCGCCCCTACGGGGGATTTCCCTGGATCAAGCTGCCGCCGGTCGCGTTCGACACCTTCCCGAACGCCCACAACGGCTACGGGGATTTCTCCGAGCTCGAGGCCGCGAGCCTGGACGACGCCGAGGACTTCTTCGACAAGTACTACGCACCGGGCAACGCCGTGCTGACCATCGTCGGCGACATCGACCCGGAGGAGACGCTTACCTTCGTCCGCCGGTACTTCGGTGACATCCCCGCCCGCTCGGTGCCGACGCGGGTGAGCTTCGCCGAGCCGGTGCCGAGTACCGAGCGCCGGGCGGTGCTCACCGACCCGCTCGCGCCGCGCGCCGCCCTGGCGGTCGGCTACCGGGTGCCCGACCCGATCGACGACCTGTCCACCTACCTGTCCTACTACCTGCTTACCGAGATCCTCAGCGACGGCGACGCCAGCCGGCTCGAACGCCGCCTGGTGCAGAAGGACCGTTCGGTCATCGGGGTGAGCACCTACCTCGGCACCTTCGGGGATCCGTTCGAGCAGCGTGACCCGCTGCTGCTGACCCTGGAGGCCCGCCAGTCCGAGGACGCGAGCGCGGACGCCGTCCTCGCCGCCGTCGACGAGGAACTGGCGCGGCTGGCGGGTGAGGGCCTGGCGGACGGCGAGCTGGAGCGGGTGCAGGCGCGGGTGGCGTCCTCGCTGCTGCGTGAGTCCGACGACGCGCTGGGACGGGCACTCGCCATGGCCGTGCACGAACTGCAACGGGGACGTCCCGAGCTGGTGAACGAACTGCCCGCGGAACTGTCCGCGGTGACCGGGGAGGCCGTCGCCGCGGCCGCCCGGGCGCTTCTCGACCAGGGCCGCTCGGTCCTGGAGCTGCGTGCCGGCGCCGCCTCATGAGCGGCAGCGCGCTGAGCTCGACGACCACCCGGGCGGCGGTCATCCCGGCCGTGCGCCCGACCGTCCCGGCGGAGCTGCCGGCTGTCACCGACCACACTCTCGACAACGGTCTGCGGGTGCTGGTGGTGGAGCGGGCCAGTGTGCCCCTGGTCGAGGTGCGGCTGCGGATCCCGTTCGCCGGCGTCGGCGCCGTGCACCAGGCCCGGGCCGAGGTGCTCGCGGAGACGCTGTTCACCGGATCACACCGCTTCGACCGGGTGGGCCTGGCCACCGAGGTCCAGCGCCTGGGCGGATCGTTGTCGACCGGGGTCGACGCCGACCGGCTGTCCATCGTCGGTTCCGCCCTCGCGGTGAACCTCGAACCCCTGTTGGGAATCATGGCCGAGGTGCTCCTCGGTGCCACCTACCCGGACGACGAGGTCGCCGGCGAACGCGACCGGATCGTCGAGGACACGGCGGTCGCCCGCAGCCAGCCCGCGGTCATTGCCCGGGAGGCGCTGCTCGGCCGGCTCTTCGGTGACCACCCCTACGCCACCGGCATCGCCGAGCCGGAGACCGTCGGACAGGTCGGTCCCGAGGACGTACGGGCCCTGCACACCGAACGGATCTCCCCGGCCGCCGCGATCCTCACCCTGGTCGGGGCCGTGTCGGCGCCGCGTGCTCTCGTGGCGGTCTCCGCCGCGCTCGGCGGTTGGACGGGCGGGCCCGCGCGGGCCGTCCCGCCGGTCCCGGCCCTCACCACCGGCCCGATCGTCATCGTCGACCGTCCGGGTGCCGTGCAGACCAACATCAGGCTGGGCGGACCGGCCCTGGGCCGCTCCGCGCCCGGATACCCGGCGCAGCGGCTGGCGAGTACCATCTTCGGTGGTTACTTCAGTTCCCGGCTGGTCAACAACATCCGCGAGGACAAGGGCTACACCTACTCCCCGCGCAGCTCGATCGATCACTACCAGGCGGGGTCACGGTTCACCGTCGCCGCGGACGTCGCCACCGAGGTGACCGGGCCCGCGTTGCTGGAGATCTTCTACGAGCTCGGGCGGATGGCGGTTCTACCGCCCAGCGAGGAGGAGCTCGACGCCGCCCGGCAATACGCCGTCGGCACGTTGGCACTGGGCAGTGCGACCGCCGCCGGTCTCGCCTCGACGCTGTCGGCGCTGGCCGGGGCCGGGATCGGGGTCGAGTACCTGCGTGATCACCCGCGCGCCCTCGCCGAGGTCGGCGTGGGCGACATTCAGGCGGTGTCGGCGGGCCTGCTCGCCCCGGCAAAGCTGATCACGGTGCTCGTCGGGGACGCGGCCAGGATTTCCGCGGCCGTGGGGGCACTGGGCATCGTCGCGTCCTGAGCACCGGGCCCGTCCCGGTCCCGGGGTCCCGGGTCCGGCGGGGCGTGCTCAGTGCCTGGTGGAGGTGGGACGCGGGGGCGCGGGGCGGGGCGCGCCGCCGCCGGGGCTCGGTGCCGGTGGTCCACCGCCCGGTGGGTTGCCGCCCCGCCCACCGAGCTCGCCCGGTAGCACGGCGCGTGGGTCGCCCACCGAATCGACCACCTGCCGAGCCAGATCGTGCACCCTGCGTCCCATTCCGCGAGCGGTGCGCCGCAGCCGCTCGAAGGCCTCCCGCGGGCGGATGTGGTTACGTTCGGCGAGGACCCCGATGGCCTGTTCCACGATTACGCGGGAGGCCAGCGCGTGTTCCAGCTGGACGACGGACAGCCGGAGCTGCTCGACCTCGCTCAGGTCACGATCGGGGCGGCGGGGCCGGCCGGGCGGGGCGAGATCCTCGGCCAGCAGATCGGCGAGCACCATTGCCGAGAGGAGGTCGCCGACCGGCCGGATCTCGGCTCCGGGACCCTCCACGACCCACCCGGCGGGAGTACGTCGAAGGCGCATGTCCGAGGGGGTCCGGCGGGGGCCGGTTCCCGCCCCGGTCCCGCCCGCCGCGGACGGCGGCCCGGCCCGGCCCGGCGGCCCGGGCCGGACCGCCCGCGCGATGGTCTGCGGGGTGGGTATCCGCCCCGGTGGGCGCGGGGCCGCCGGTGGGCCCGGGGGAGTCGGGCCGCCGGGCGGCCGGGGACCGTTCGCGGAGACCGTCGGCGGGCTCGGCACGGGAACGTCCCCGGTGGCCGCGAGTGCATCGGCCACCCCGCGCAGCAGGGCCAGGATGTCGGCCGATACGATCACCTTGCTGCGGTCCAGGCCGACGAGGAGGCCCACCAGCCGACCGTCCGCGCGGACCACCGGCATCGTGACATGACTGCGTATCCCGAGCTGGCGGTATTCGGCCGTGTCGGATCCGGCGTGCGTCGGGCCGAGACCGGACGCCGTGGCGGGCGTGCCGTCGAGCACGCGGGCGACCAGGCTGTCCCCCCGGGGGTAGTGCGTTCCCTCGTCGAGACCAGCGGAGGGACCTGTCACCCGGAGATAGCTCGCGGTCGTCGTCGATACCACGACGAAACAGGCCGTCTCCATCCGGTGAAGGGCACTGGCGGCCCGCAGCGCGGCATCGACGGTGCTCCACGCCTGTTCTGAAGGTACTGACGACACAGGCCGAACTCTCCCACAAACTTCACGGGCAGTGACGGACACCGTCCCACGAGCCGGCCGCGTGTGCAGTGGGAAGGTAAGAACTCCCGAGATGTCGTTGCTCTACGTATCCGTTATGCGGCAGAAGTGACCTTCTCTGTGACTTGGCGAAGGCTTGGGTTCGTCATCACAGTGCCATCGGGAAAGAGCACGGTCGGTACGGTCGCGTTCCCGTTGTTCGCATCGCGGACACGTTGCTCTGCTGTCGGGTCCTGCTCGATATCAACGGTCGTGTACTCGACGCCGGCATGGTCGAGTTGGCGCTTCAGCCGAACACAGTAGCCACACCAGGAAGTCGTGTAGATCGTGAGCACGAAAGGGCCTCCAAGCCGCTGGTGACACAACGGTTCATGTAACCCCACCGCGGCGCCGTCGGTTCCCGCCGCGCGGCGGGGACTACCGTATCGGATGATGTCCGGACCGCCTGCCCTCGCCGCCCAGGCCGCCCGTGTGCGGTCGGGCAACGATCTGCTCGCTGCGCTCGATCCCGAACAGCGGGTCGCGGCCGGAGCTCCGCTCGGACCGGTCTGCATCCTCGCCGGCGCCGGTACGGGTAAGACACGCACCATCACCCATCGAGTCGCGCACATGGTCGCTCAGGGGGGGGTCGGGCCGGGTCAGATCCTGGCGGTGACCTTCACAGCCAGGGCCGCGGGAGAGCTGCGCGGCCGGTTGCGGGCCATGGGTGTTGATGGAGTGCAGGCCAGGACGTTCCATTCCGCGGCTCTCAAGCAACTGTTGTACTTCTGGCCGCCGGTCGCCGGGGTCGCGCTGCCCAGGGTGGAGAAGAGCAAGATCCCGTACGTGGTGCGGGCGGCCGCCCGCCTGCACCTGCGGCCGGACCGGGCCGAGCTGCGCGACCTCACCTCGGAGGTCGAGTGGGCGAAGGCGACGCTTGTGGGCCCGGCGGACTACGCCCGGATGGCGGCGGCGAGCGGGCGGGAGACCGCCACCCCCCCCGAGACGGTCGCCCGGCTCTACGCCGCGTACGAGGAGGTCAAGCGCGACGCCGGTGTGATTGACATGGAGGATCTGCTGCTGCTGACCGCGGCGATGATCGAGGAGCACAGCTGGGTCGCGGCCGAGGTCAGGGCCAGATACCGCCATTTCGTCGTTGACGAGTATCAGGATGTCAACGACCTGCAACAGCGTGTCCTCGACGCCTGGCTGGGGGAGCGCGACAGCCTCTGTGTCGTCGGGGACCCCCATCAGACGATCTATTCGTTCACCGGGGCGTCGCCCGAGCACCTGCTCGGGTTCCCGCGCCGGTTCCCGGACGCGGCCGTGGTGCGTCTGATCCGGGACTACCGGTCCACCCCCCAGGTGGTCGGACTCGCGAACACCCTGATGCGGGCGGCCCCGGCGGCCCGCCTCATCGCTGCCCGCCCGGAGGGTCCCGCCCCGGTGTGGCTGGAGTGCGACAGCGAGCCGGCGGAAGCCGCCGCGGTGGCGTCCCGGATCCGCCGGCTGCTCGACCAGGGCGTGCCGGCGAGTGAGATCGCCGTGCTGTATCGCACGAATGCCCAGTCCGAGGCGTATGAGGCGGCGATCGGCGGGGCCGGCATCGCTTACCTGCTCCGGGGCGGGGAGAAGTTCTTCGAGCGGAGCGAGGTCGTCGCAGCCATGCGGTTGCTGCGGGCCGCGGTGCGCTCTGCCGACACCGACCGCCCGGAGGGACTCACGGCCGTCGTCGCCGACATCCTCGCGGCGCTCGGCTGGCGGGCGGACCAGCCGACGGTGGGCTCGGGCGCCGAGCGTGAACAATGGGAGAACCTCGCCGCGCTGCACCGGCTGGCCGGCGATCTCGCCGCCCGTTCGCCCGAGGCCGACCTTGAGGCCTTCGTCGCCGAGCTCGGCGACCGCGCGACCCACGAGCATCAGCCGACGGTGCAGGGGGTGACCCTGTCGACCCTGCACACCGCCAAGGGCCTGGAATGGGATGCGGTGTTCCTCGTCGGGCTGACCGAGGGCACGCTTCCCCTCGTCCATGCTAGGACCGCCGAGCAGATCGCTGAGGAACGTCGCCTGCTCTACGTCGGGCTGACCAGGGCCCGCAGGCACCTTGTCCTGTCCTGGGCGCTGTCCCGGGCAGAGGGCGGCCGGCGGTCGCGGCGGCCGTCCCGGTTCCTCGACGATCTGCGCCCGATGCGCCGGGAGCCCGCGGCCGGCGTCCGCCACGGGGGGCGAGGCGAGGGCACGAGGCCCGTGGCCGAGGCGGAGGAGGCCAGCCCGGGTCGGTCCCGGAGCAGATCGGCGGTGCGGTGCCGGACGTGCGGCCGGTCGTTGACGGGTGTGCATGCGCGGGTCGGACGCTGCGAGGGCTGCCCCGGCGACGTCGACGCCGCGCTGTTCGAGCGCCTGCGGGCGTGGCGTTCGGCGCGGGCGAAGGAACAGGGGGCACCGGCCTTCGTCGTCTTCACCGACGCCACGCTGCAGGCGATCGCCGAGAGCCGGCCGAGCACGGTGGCCGAGCTCGTGCGGCTGCCCGGCATCGGACAGGCCAAACTCGACCGTTACGGGGAGGACGTACTCGCCCTCGTCGCGGGGCGCACGCCGCCGCCGGTCGGGTCGCCGCCGGTGGCGGAGTCATTGGAGCCCGGCACGCCGCCCGACGCTTCGTAACTGGAAGTGTCCGCGGCGCGACACAGAAAATATGTTGTGGTTCGCGCGCCGAGCTTCTACCGTTACCGAGGACGCCTGAAGCAGGCATGTGGAGTGACACCCGTCGGCACCCACGGACTCCCGAGCCCACAGACTCCGGAGCCCACAGAGAAGGAGGTGATTTCGTCGTGTTCAGCATTGTGATGGACAGAGCTGTCGCCGAGATCACCCGTCCGTGGGAGAACCGGCACGGCGCGGCCTTCATGAATGCCGTCGTCGGTGCCGTCATCGGTGCGCCCGCCCCCCGTGGCACGTCCGCCGCCGTCCTCACGGTCCAAGCCGATGATCTGTCGGCCCAGGAGTCCGCGTTCCCGAACCCGGCGGGGAGCGTGGCGTCGGCGTCCGGCTATGCACACCGTCACCTCACCTTCCGGGGATCCGCCCACGATCCGCTCCTGGACTAGCGCCGACTGGAGCCGAATCCGAGGCCGCGGATCCCGATGGGGACCGCGGCCTTTGTCGTTTCGCTTCCTTCATCCCACCCGAAGACCAACCTGTCTCGGAGGTGACACCGGTGTTCGACCCCTCGGTCGTTTCCCGGATCGAGCGGGATCGTCTCGTCCTGCCCTGCTGGGACGTAGATCCTGACATGTTCTTCGCTGAGTCCCCGGCGGACGTGGAGACCGCCAAGGCCGTCTGCCGGACCTGCCCCATCCGGGCGGCGTGCCTGTCCGCCGCGCTCGACCGTGCCGAGCCCTGGGGAGTGTGGGGTGGCGAGCTGCTGGTGACCGGTAGCGTCGTCCCGCGCAAGCGGCCCCGCGGCCGTCCGCGCAAGGAGCGCAAGGAAGAAGAGGTCGCCGCCTGAGCCCTCCGTGCCACCCGTTGATCACATGGGGGCGGCGGTGGCATCGCCGCACCAGCACGGGCGGGACACCGGATCGTCGGTGTCCCGCCCACCGGTGTTGCCGCGCTTTTTCTTCCGGTGGTGCCCGCGGCCCCGGTACTGTTCCGGCGTGCCCAGCAGCGAGCGTGTCTACCCGGTGTCCACAGGTGCGGGTCCGGCCGGAGCGCCGGGACTGACCGCATCCGACGATCTTTCTCTGGCCGTTGCCGTCCTCACCAGTCCCGAGCTGGCCGCGATCGTGGATCTCGTGGCCTGGGTCGATTCCGGCTGGCTCTACGTGGCGAACGCGATCGGTTCGTCGCGGTTGCCGGTGGCCGATCCGAACGGTCCCCGGGAGCTCCGCTTCGGGCGTGACCCGCTCGGGTCGGAGGATCCGATGCACGGCGTGCCGCTCGCGGCGGCGCTCGCTGACCCGTCACCACCGAACGAGCGCAACTCCTACCCGTTCGCCGGACGGCGACTGCTGTCCGCCTTCGCCGATCCCAGCCGTTCACCCGATCTGATCGTCGTACACACCCCCCGGCACTACTGGCCCGACCGCGGCGGCCACCTGGGTGAGCACGGATCGTTGGATGCCGGCCAGTCCCGGGCTCCGCTGATCCTGTCCGGCGCGGGCGTGCGGGCCCGGGGCCCGCGGGCCGGCGCGGCGCGGGTCATCGACATCGGACCCACCCTCGCGGCCCTCGCCGGCGTGACCATGGCGGATGTGGAGGGGACGCCGCTCACCGATCTGGTGGGCCCAGGGGCCCGGTACGTCGTCGGCCTGCTCTGGGACGGGGCAAACAGCAATGACGTCCTGCACCTCGCGCACACCGGCGAGCTGCCGGGGGTCGCGCGTCTGCTCGCCACCGGGACGGCCCTGACCGGTGGCGCGATCGCCGAGTTCCCCAGCGTCACGTTGACCAACCACACCTCCGCGCTCACCGGAGTCGGGCCGGGCCGGCACGGCATCCTGCACAACGTGTACTTCGACCGGGCGACCGGCGAGCAGGTCATCGTCAACGACGTGCGGACCTGGCATTCCGCGTGCGATCAGCTTCGGGACGGGGTGGAGACGCTGTTCGAGGCCCTCGTGCGCGACCGGCCCGGGGCGACCAGCGCCTGCGTGAACGAACCGGTCGACCGGGGTGCGGACTACTCGACCTTCGGGCTCGTGCGGGCCGCCGGTAACCACGGCGGGGCCGGCGATATGGGGGACTACCTGCCTCCGGCCGACGGCGACCCGCACGCCACCGCCCACTGGGTAGGGGAGAGCGCCGACTATGCCTGGTCCACCCGGGTGGACGCGCTCGGCCTCGCGCAGGTCCAGCAGCTCTGGGCTGCGGACGCGGTGCCCCCGGACCTGATGTGGTGGAACACCACCATTACCGACACCGGGCATCACGGGGGCGGCCCGTACTCCGAGCAGGCCCGCGCCGCGCTGCGGGACGCGGACGCCCGGTTGCGCGCCTTCCTCGACCTGCTCGCCGAGCGGGATCTGCTGGCCGAGACCGCGATCCTGCTGACCGCCGACCACGGTTCGGAGGCGGCGGATCCCACCTGCCAGGGCGACTGGGGGGCTGCGCTGCGCGCCGCCGGGGTGCGTTTCCGGGACGAGGGATACGGTTTCCTGTATCTCGGCGTCGACATCGTCGACATCGTCGAGCAGCCGGGGGCTGACCCGTCGGGCCAGACCCGTCAATAAGCGTCGGTCACGGTTGCGGGGTCGGAGAAGACTCCTCGTCCGGTGCCCGGCGCGGGGCGGCCTTGCGGCCTGACCGGGGTCGAGCCGCGGCGGAGCGGTTCGCCGGGGTGGAAGGCCGGCTCGGTTCGGCCGGCTCGGCCTGCATGGGCAGCGCCGCGGGGGTGGTGGCCCGGTCGGCCGCCGCCGCGGCAGTGTCGGCCGCCGCCGCAGCAGTGTCGGCCGCCGACCTCCAGACCTCGTCCTGGACGAGGAGAGCGGGCAGGGGACGACCGGGCCGGTTGGCGTCCTCGGCCGCGCGGGCGGTCGCCGTCCCCGGTTCGGCGAACCCGGGTTGCCAGCGCTCCATCTCGTCCCGGAAGCGGCCGGTGCTGCCCAGTTGGCACAGGATGCCGATCGCGCCGAGTGTCACCCGGTGGATGAGCAGGTACGACGGCGGCAGATTGAGCTGGCGACCGAGCTGTGCCGCCGCCGACCGCCAGTCTCCGAGCCTGGCGGCCTCCTTGCGCAGCCAGCCTCGGGAGAAGGTGAACTCCTCCACCGCGATCGGCTCCAGCATCGGGGCCAGATAATCCAGCAGGTCCTCGGCTCGGATTTCGGCCGACGGCGGGATGAAGCCCTCACAGCGCAGTCCCTGCTCGACGGCGTCGGCGTCCCCGGCCAGGGTCTGTCGAGCCAGCCGGCCGATCGGCGCCGGCAGGCCGTCCGGCAGGCGGTTCACGGCACCGAAGTCCAGGACGCCGAGCCGCCCGTCGGACAGCAGGCGGAAGTTGCCGGGATGCGGATCCGCGTGCAGCAGACCGGCGCGACCCGGGCAGGAATAGAGAAACCGCACGAGCAGCAGACCGGCGGCGTCGCGCTGCTCCGGGGTACCGTCCGCGATGATGACGGACAGGGGGATTCCCTCGATCCACTCGCTCACGAGCACCCGGCCGGAACCGGCCAGCGGCCAGGGGATGACGACGTCCGGGTCGTCTGCGTACGCCTCGGCGAAGGCCCCCTGCCAGGCGGCCTCCAACCGATAGTCGAGCTCCTCGGCGATCCGGGCCTTGAGCTCCTCGACCAGCGGCTTGATGTCCAGCCCGGGAGTGACCGCGCCGAACAGCCGAGCGGCCCGGCCGAGCTGGGTGAGATCGGCGAGCAGAGCGGGACCCGCTCCCGGATACTGCACCTTTACCGCGACGGCCCGGCCGTCGGCCCAGACCGCCCGATGCACCTGGCCGATGCTGGCTGCCGCAGCCGGAACGTCGTCGAAGCTCGTGAACAGCGAGCGCCAGTCCGCTCCGAGCTCCTCGGCGAGCACGCGGTGCACCACCGCCGCCGGCAGCGGGGGCGCCGCCTCTTGCAGCCTGGTCAGCGCCGCCCGATAGGGCCCGGCGACGTCGTCGGGAAGCACCGCCTCGAAGACGGACAGCGCCTGGCCCAGTTTCATGGCGCCACCCTTGAGCTCCCCGAGTACCCGGAAGATCTGCGCGGCGGTGCGCTGCTGGAGCTCGGAGGCGACGGCCTCGGCGGGGCGACCACCGATGCGTTTGCCGACGCCGAGGGTGGCTCGGCCGGCTATGCCGATGGGAAGCGTGGCCAGCTTGGCGGTGCGGACGACAGCCCGCCGTGGGATCTCGGACACCGCTCCATCGTGCCCTGTTCCGCGTCCTCACGGGTGCCGGCCAAGCGTAATGACTCCAGGACGCCAAATGATTCCAGGACGTCGACGCGGCGACCGCCCGCGGAGTGGAACGGTCACGCAGGTGCCACTGGCGAAGAAGCGTCCGCCGACGCGGCCGCCGATCGGGCGGTGCGGCAGGGACAGTTGGGGTGGAGCGGCCAGGTGCGGCGGCGGATCCGCCAGCCGGGAACGGTGAACTCCAGCGTGCCGTCGGCGGTCACCGGTAGGCCGGCGGTCACCGGTAGGACTGTGCGCGGGGGAGTCAATGTAACGAAGGTCTCATTGTTGCTGCTTGCTGTCGGTGGCAGGTAGGCCGAGTTGTCGGGATGTTGGCCCGGGGTGGGGCCCGTGACGCCGGATAGGTCGGATAGGTCAGGTGGGGCGGGTGGAGGCGAGGCGGCGAGGTCCAGAAAGGCCAGGGCCTGCATGGCGGTGAGCGCGGCGACAAGACCCGCCAGGGTGATCTCGCAGGCGTCCGGCCCGGCGGCCGGGCGGTGGGCCATCTGCATGGCGAGCACCGGCCAGACCGGGTTCCGGGAGTACCGGTGGAGATGCTGGCAGTGCAGGCACGCGGTCACGGTCGGCACGACGAGCGGACCGACGATCCCCGTGGTCTCCCGCACGCCGGCCACGAGATGGGCGGTGCCCCGGCCTTCCAGGTCGAGGCACTCCCCAGGGTGGATCATCGGCAGACCGACCGGAGCCAGCACAATCAGGTCCGCGGCGAACCCGTCCTCGTCGGGCCGGCGGTGCCCGGCGGCCTGCCGGCTGGCCCGGGTCACCGCCGCGCCGGTGGCCAGGGAGCGGGGACGCCCCACATCGTCGAGGCGCAGGCCGCCCGGGGAGACGTCGGCGGCGGTCGTCACCTCGGGATCGTCGATGACGACCCGGCCGATCCCGGCCGCGGCGAGCAGGGCCGCGACCTGAGCACCGACGCGACCGGCGCCGCGCACAAGAACACGCATCGCCCGGCGGGTGGCGAGGACCCGGCGCGCACCGGCCGGATCCTCTGATACCAGGGACAGCGCCGCCAGATCGGGCGACAGGCGGTCATGCTCGACCGCGGGCAGCGGTGCCGCACCGGGAGGCGCCGTGGCGTCGTCCAGCAGGCCGGCCTCGGCGAGCAGGTCGAGCAGGACCCGGCCGGCGGGAGTGCCATCGAGACGCAGCTGCTCCAGCGTGCGGCTGCCGTCGAGGGCGTCGAGCAGGGCGGCGTCCGACGGGGCCAGATCGGCGAGGAGGACGGCGCGTGCGGTGTCGATGCCGAGCTGCAGGGTGGAGCTGTTGTGCCAGAGCCGGCGCAGGCCCGGCTTGAGGATCGGGCGCATGGATCCTCCGGGTGTTCCCGCCGGCCGGTCGAGGCCGGGGAATCGGACCAGGATGGGCCGGTCACGGCGACCGGCGGATCCTCAGCGTGGCACGTCCGACCGGCGAAGGGGGAACGCCCGTGGATCGCTGTGGACGTGCTGTGGACGAAACTGTGGATCACCCCGGTCCGCCCGGGTTACCTGTCCGGCTTGTCTGGTTCGTCGGATCCGCCATCGGCGGGTGGGGCGCCGCGGAGTTTCTCGATTTCGCCGATCGGGTCGTCGAGCGCGCTCGACGGCGCGCCGGACACGAACGCCTCCGGGGCGGCGAGATCTGCCGCGGTGGGCAGCAGATCGGGATGCGCCCACAGCGCGTCGCGACCCTCGTGACCCCGGGCGTCCCGTACCGCCTCCCACAGGGCGGCGGCCTCCCGCAGCTTGCGTGGCCGCAGGGAGAGACCGACCAGCGTGGCGAAGGTCTGCTCGCCCGGACCGCCTTCGGCGCGACGGCGTCGCACCATTTCGCGTAGTTTGCCCGCGGCCGGCAGATGACCGGCGGCCGCGGCGTCCGTTACATGATCGACCCAGCCCTCGATCAGCGCGAGGATCAGTTCGAGACGGGCGAGCGCGGCCTTCTGCTCGGGGGTGGTGGCGTCGCTGAACACGTCCTCGCCGAGCGCCTCCGACAGCCGTTCAGGATTCATCAACGCCGTCGGGTCGACCATCCGCATCACCCGTCCGACGGCCTCGGTGTCCACCGCGATGCCGCGGGCGTACTCCTCCACCGCGCCCAGGACGTGGGCGCGTAGCCAGGGGACGTGCGCGAACAGCCGGTTGGACGCGGCCTCCCGCAGCGCCAGGTAGATGCGTACCTCGTCCTCGGGGATCTCCAGGCCCTGACCGAAGGCGACGACACCCGCTGGGATCAGGGCGGCGGTCCCGACCGGTCCGAGCGGCAGCCCGACCTCGGTGGAGGAGACGACCTCGGCGGCCAAGGTGCCGATCGCCTGCCCCACCTGGGCGCCGAACAGCATCCCGCCGACCCGGTTCATCATCTGCATAATGGGGCCGCCGGTGGCCATCAGCCCGCTGAGGTTGAGCCCCGGGGGCAGCGCGCCGCGCAGCTCACTCGGCAGCTCGATCCCGCCGCCACCGAGCTGGTTCAGCCCGCTGGAGATCCCAGTGCGCATCGCCTCGACGACCTTCGTGGCGATCGGGTCGCAGAGGGTCTGCCAGACCGGCAGGGTCTTCTCGATCCACTCCTGCCGCGACCAGGCCTCGGCCGCCGTGGCCCCGGCCGGCAGCGAGGTCACCGCGTCGAGCCAGACGTCGGCGATCCGCATCGCCTCGCCCACCGGCTCCCGCTGGGCCGTGGACACCGCGGAGTCGGTGTCGCCGAGGGATCTGACGGCCACCTGGCGGGCCAGCTCCCAGTTGACCGGACCGCCATGCCAGGACAGCAGCCGTTCGAGCTCGGCAAAGAACGGGGCGCCGCCACCGAAGGGGGGTCGGGGCTCGTCGCCGCCGCCAGCGGGCGTGAAGCCGAACGGGAAGTTGCCACTCATCGGCCGTAGCCTCCTCGGGAGGCGGGCAGTCGCACGCACAGTTGGCACATGAACCCACGGTAATGCGTTTTCTGCCCAACGGGCGAAACGGCGCTGGCCCCGACCGTTACGGTCGTAGCTGTGGAACCGATGTGTTCTCTGGCGGGGGCCCCGCCGACCGCTCCCGCGTCACCCGCGCATCCTTCGTCACCTTCGCCGTCTCCGTCACCTTCGCCGTCTCCGTCACCTTCGCCGTCTCCGTCACCGTCTCCGTCTCCGTCACCTTCGCCGTCTCCGTCACCTTCGCCGTCTCCGTCGTCCGCGCCGGACCCGGTCGCGCGGGTGACGCTCGCCGAGATCCGGGACGGCGCTCTGTCGGTGGACGAGTGCCTGGCTGCCGTGCGGTTCCCCGGTGTGGGGGGGATCGCCCTGTTCGTGGGCACTGTCCGGGACCAGGACCAGGGCCGCGGGGTGACCGACCTGACGTATCAGGCGCATCCCCGGGCCGGCACGGAGATCGCCCGGGTCGCCGGCGACGTCGCCGCGACCGCACCGGTGCTGGCCGTCGCGGTGGTTCACCGTACCGGTCACCTCGCCGTCGGGGACACCGCCGTGATCGTGGCGGTCGGCGCGGCCCACCGGGCGGAGGCTTTTGCCGCCTGTCGTCGTCTGATCGATGACATCAAGGAGCAGGTTCCCATTTGGAAACACCAGATTTTTGCGGATGGCGCGGCGGAATGGGTAAGCGCCTGCTGATCGGGGCACCCTACGATAGAAAACAAGTCATCTTCTTGCCCGTCTCGACGTCGAGGCTCCCATGTGGTTCCTGTTGATCCCCCCCGTCGCCGTGCTCATAACTCTTGCGTGGGTCGCCCTACGCAGCCGTCCCGACCGCACCTCCGAAGCCATGATCACGATTGAGGGCTATCGGCGCAGTATGGCCGCGCTGGCCCGACCGATCCCCACCCAGCACGAGGTTCGTACCGTTACCGCCCTCGACGAACCCGGCCATCCCGGCCATCCCGGGCGGTCCGCCGCGGCCGGGGCACCGCCCTCCGAGAGACACACGGCGCCGCCGTCCGAGTCCACCTGATCGTCTCCGTCCGGCGGCCGGGGCATCTCACCGGCCGCCGGGCGGCGGTTCAGGACCGAGCGATCCTTCGAGTCCCTCGACCGTGCTTTTGATCTCGCTCTTTACTCCCCACTTCCCGGCCTGCCGCGCTGCCTTCCGCGCGGCCTTCCGGGACTCCGCCACGGCCTTCCGCTGCGCCTTTCGGGCCACCGAATGCCTTTCGGCACCGATCATCGCAACCCCGGGCCGTCGTGGCGAACCTCGGTTCCCGGACGCTGGGACGAGGGTTGTGAGCCCTGGTACATAGACTGTGAGCATGGTCCGGCGCACCCAGACCCTCGTGGTCGCGTCGGTACTGGCTTTGGTTCTCGTGGTCGCGGGGCTGTGGATGCCGGTACCGTTCGTCACCTTGGCCCCCGGGCCGGTCACCGACACTCTCGGCAGCGTCGACGGGACGTCCTTGATCACCGTGGAAGGCCGGCGGACCTATCCGACCGCCGGCAAGCTCGAGCTGACCACGGTCGAGGAGACGCCCCGGCTCAACCTCGTCACCGCGCTGCAGGACTGGTCCGACTCCGACCGGGCGGTGGTGCCCAGCGAGCTGATCCGGCCGCCCGGTTCGAGTCAGGAGCAGATCCAGCAGGAGAACGCGCAGGCGATGCTCGACTCGCAGGACCAGGCGACCGCGGCAGCGCTCGCGCAGCTCGGTATCGCGCCCACCGGCCGTTCGGTCGTGGTCGCCGGGGTCCCCGCGGGCTCCCCGGCCACCGGCAAGCTGACGCCGGGCGATGTGATCACGAAGGTCGGCGGGGTGGCCGTGGCCAACCAGGAGGAGCTGCGCCGGCAGGTCGGGAAGGTGACTCCGGGCCATCCCGTGACGGTCACCTATCAGCGCGACGGAAAGACGGCCACGGCCACCGTCACGACTCGGGCCGCCACCGACGACCCCGCTCGCGCCATGATCGGTGTCACCACGACGGAGAAGCGGACCTACCCGTTCACGGTTCGTATCCGTATCTCGGATGTCGGCGGGCCGAGTGCCGGGCTGATGTTCGCGATGGGCATCGTGGACCTTCTCACCCCCGGCGCGTTGACCGGGGGAAAGATCATCGCTGGCACCGGGACGATCACCTCCGCCGGTGAGGTGGGACCGATCGGCGGTATCCAGCAGAAGATCCTCGGGGCCAGGGTGTCCGGGGCATCGATCTTCCTGGTCCCCGCGGGGAACTGCGGCGACGCCCGCGCGATCGACTCCGGCGGTCCGCGCCTGGTGAAGGTTGAATCGCTGGCGGGCGCGCTGAAGGCCGTCGACGCCCTCCGGGCGAATCCGGCCGCGGCGGTGCCGTCCTGCTGAGCGCGCCCCAAGCGCGCCCCATCCGTGCCATGTGCCATCCGTGTGCGCCCGGTGCTGCTGTTGTGCCCGGTGGCGCCGGTGCCGGAAGGGGACGGGCGGCTGCCGTGCGCCGCCGCCCGCCGGGTCGACTCACTGGAAGGTCGCGAGCAGCCCGTCGACGAGGTTGTCGGCCAGATCCGGATCGATGACGAGTTCGTCGTCTCCGCGGACTCGCAGGCAGGACGCGTGCAGCCCACTGCGGGTGACTCCGACGGCGAGGCGGACGTCCTGGCGTTCGGGATGGTTCGCCGCCCAGTACTCGATCTCGTGATCGGAGTACGGAGCCTCCTCCTCCGCGCTGGGCGGCAGGACGACAAGCTCGGTGACCAGCACGCACCCGAGCACCTCCGGCGGCCATCCGATCCCCGCCAGCACCTCGTCGAGCCGTCCCACCGGCAGCGGTTCCTGCTCGACCGGGGTCAGTGACCCAGGCGGGGAGTCGCCGATGTGGGGGGCCAGCGCGGGTTCTCGCGCCAGCAGGTCGGCGGTGTCGGCCAGCGCGTAGACCTGGCTGGGCTGATCCCACCCGGAATCGGCGACGTGCCGCTCGACCTCGAGTACGACGGAGGTCAACTCCGTGATGTTCGGGCTGTTCACCGACCCATCCTCTCCGATCTCCCCAGAGCCCTTGGCGTAGGTTGCCGTACTAGCGCGGTACGCGCCCCGAATCACCGACGCACGGAGGAACCTGTGGCAACCACCAGTCGCCGCCCGGTGCTGACCCGCACCAAGGTGCTCGTGCCGGTGCTGCTTGTCATCGTCCTCGCGATCACGATCATCGCCGTCTTCACTCAGCTATACACTGACCTGCTGTTCTACCGCTCGATCGACTTCAGCGGGGTGTTCACCACAGTCCTCTACACCCGGATTTTGCTGTTCGTCCTCTTCGGCGCGATAATGGCGATCATCGTCGGAACCAACATCGTACTTGCGTACCGGCTACGGCCGCCGCTTCGGCCGTTGTCGACCGAGCAGCAGAACCTGGAACGGTACCGGTCGGCGATCGAGCCGTACATGCTGCTGATCCTGCTCGCGGTCACGACGCTGTTCGGCCTGGCCGCGGGCCTGTCCGCCGCCGGCCAGTGGCGGACGTGGCTGCTGTGGGTGAACGGCGAGTCTTTCGGGACCCCTGATCTGCAGTTTCACCGGGACATCAGCTATTACGCGTTCAGCTATCCCTTCCAGCGGTTCCTGCTCGGCTTCCTGCTGACCGCGGTGCTGCTGTCGTTGCTCGTCACCCTGCTGACCCACTACCTGTTCGGCGGAATCCGGATGCAGACCCCGGGAGAACGGGTGGCCCCGGCGGCGAAGGCGCACATCTCGGTGCTGCTCGGGCTGCTCGCCCTGCTCAAGGCGTGGGCGTATTACCTCGACCGGTTCGGCTCGGTGTTCTCCTCGCGCGGGGTGGGGACCGGTGCGTCCTACACCGATGTACACGCCGTGCTGCCGGCGAAGCTGATCCTGCTGTTCATCTCGCTGGCCTGCGCGGTGCTGTTCATCTACAACATCTTCCAGCGGGGCTGGACGCTGCCGCTGCTCGGCGCGGGCATCCTCGTCCTGTCCTCGGTGGTGATCGGCGGAATCTACCCGGCGATTGTCCAGCAGTTCCAGGTCCGGCCGAACGAGGCGACCCGCGAGGAGCCCTACATCGCGCGCAACATCGCGGCGACCCGGGCCGCCTACGGCATCCAGGACGTCGAGCCGCAGGACTATGCCGCCAGCACCGACGTCACCGCTCAGGAGGTCGCCGCCGACACCGGCACGGTCCCCAACATCCGCCTGCTCGACCCCAGCAAACTCTCCCGGACGTTCCAGCAGCTCCAGCAGTTCCGCGGCTACTATGGTTTCCCGCCGACTCTCGACGTCGACCGGTACACCGTCATAGGGGCGGACAAGAAGCCGACGACCCAGGACTACGTGGTATCGGTGCGGGAGCTGAACCAGGCCGGGCTGGGAACGCAGCAGCGCAACTGGATCAACGAGCACCTGACCTATACCCACGGCAAGGGATTTGTCGCGGCGCCGTCGAACACCGTCGACGTGGGGCGCCCCGACTTCGATCACGGCGTGAGCGGTTTCCCGCAGGACGGTACCTTCGGTATCAAGGAGAACCGGGTCTACTTCGGGGAGATGTCGCCGTCGTATTCCATCGTCGGCACCAGGCAGATGGAGATCGACGGGCCGGGGCCGGGAGAAACCCAGGCCACCACGACCTACCAGGGCGACGGTGGGGTCTCGATCGGCTCGACCTTCCGTCGGGCGCTGTTCGCGCTGCGGTTCGGGGAGAAGAACATCCTGCTCTCCGGCGACATCACGAAGAACTCCCGGATCCTGTACGAGCGAAACCCGCGGGACCGGGTCAGCAAGGCAGCGCCCTGGCTCACCCTCGACGGAGACCCGTACCCGGCGATCGTCAACGGCCGGATCACCTGGATTCTCGATGGTTACACAACATCTGACGGCTATCCCTACTCCGCCCGGCGCACTCTGGGTGACGTGACCGCCGACTCGGTGACCACCCAGAGCGGCAACCGCACCCGGCAGGCCTCGAACCAGGTCAACTACATCCGTAACTCGGTGAAGGCGACGGTGGACGCTTACAACGGCACCGTCACCCTCTACGCCTGGGATGAGTCCGACCCGGTGCTACGGACCTGGATGAGGGCGTTCCCGGACACGGTGAAGCCGAAGAGTGACATCCCACCGTCCCTCCGGGCACACCTGCGTTATCCGGAGGACCTGTTTAAGGTCCAGCGTGATCTGATCGGGCAGTACCACATCTCCAACCCGCGGGACTTCTACTCCCAGGAGGACTTCTGGGATGTGTCCGACTCGCCGGATGGAAGCGGGCAACCCCAGCCGCCGTTCTACGTCTACAGCCAGCTTCCCGGGCGCAAGGGCCCGTCCTACAACCTCACCTCACCGTTGATCTCCGCCCGGTCCTCGAAGCTCGCGGCGTACATGGCGGTGTCCAGTGACCCCGCCAACTACGGCCGGTTCACTCTGCTCAAACTGCCGGCGGGGAACACGATCAACGGTCCGGTCCAGGTGCAGAACGCCATCGAGGGCAACGGCGACGTGGCCAAACAGCTGTCACTATGGCGCAGCGGGGGAGCGACCACGATCGAGGGCAACCTGCTGACCCTGCCCGTGGCCGGCGGGCTGCTCTACGTCGAGCCCTACTACGTCCAGGCCAGGGGGAGCACCGGCTACCCGACCCTGCAGGGGGTCGCCGCGGCCTTCGGTGACCGCATCGGTTTCGGTACCTCGCTGGGTGAGGCCTTGGAGAAGGTCTTCGGCGCCGGCGCCGGTGCCGCGGCGGCCGGGGCCGGAACCGGGGCCACGACCACGGACACCGGTCAGGACAGCACGCCGGCCCCCAGATCAGGGCAGGGCGGGACAGGCGTCCCGCCGCCGGGGCAGACCGCGCTGCAGGACGCCGTGGGCGACGCTGACCGCGCTTACCAGGCGGGGCAGGACGCCCTGGGCAAGAGCCCGCCGGACTTCACCGCCTACGGGAAGGCCCAGAGCGAGCTGGCTGATGCGCTGGGTCGCCTGCGTACTCTGTCGAGTCCGGCGGCGACGCCACCCGCTGCCACGGCATCATCCGGTGCCACGGCGCCATGGGCCGGTGCATCGGTATCCGCGTCACCGGTCCCCGCGTCACCGGCCGCCAAGCCACCGGCTCCGTCCCCTTCGGCGACCGTGGCCGGCGGCGACACTCCCGGTCCACCGGGGGCCCGGGCCGCCCCGGCACCCGGCTAGTCCCGAAAGTCCCACATTGGGGCCGCCATCGGTTTGACAGCTACCGATGGCGGCCCTGTATAGTGAAGACACACCGACGCGGGGTGGAGCAGCTCGGTAGCTCGCTGGGCTCATAACCCAGAGGTCACAGGTTCAAATCCTGTCCCCGCTACCAGTCGAAAGCACCTTCGGAAGTTTTTTCCGAGGGTGCTTTCGCATTTATGCAGGCATCATTATCACGAGCATCATTATCACGAGCCGTTTTCATCGGAATCCGCCCGGTCCTTCCGCCGGTCGGCGACCCGGGCGCCCGGCCGGGATGCGCGCCGACACCCGGCGGCGCGACACCCCGCGGCGCGACACCCCGCGGCGCGGGGCCCGGCGGCGCGGGCCCGGATCGGCGGTCGTCCACGCCCGGGACACACGGTGGCGGCCTGGGACCCGCCCCGGCCTGGCGGCCATCGGCGGCGGGTTCTCCCGCGGCGGCCCGTCCCGGGATCAGCGGGGGGTGGCTCCCGGGGTTCGCCACGGGCTCGCCGGACGCACCGCCTCGGCCGCCCGCACCAGCGCTTGGGCCAGCCGGCGGGCCTCGTCCGGATCCAGGTAGGCCGCGGCAAGGGTGTCGAGCATGGGCGCATCCAACCGGAGCAGGATGACCGGAGCCTTCCCGGCGCTCGCCGGTGGCTCGGGACGCACCGTTATCTCCGCTTGCCCGATCCGGGTAACCATAATGCCGTCCTGCGGGTCATGGTGGACCAGCGCCATGTTCACCCCATCGTGTGTCCGGGCCAAGATATTTGAAGTTCGTTGCGTATGTTGGACTCTTGTTGTGGCCGCTTGGTTGTTCCCATCGGCGGTACAAACGGTGACACCCCCGAACCGCATACCCGCCCGCGTCGCCGCACCCGGCAGCCCGTCGGCAGGTCCTGCGCCCTATCGATGTTCGACCCGGCCGGCTTCCCCTCCGGCCTGGCGGCCCGCGCTGTCGGCACCCGGACGTTTCAGCGTGCTCCCCACGTGTAGGTCTGCTTGACCAGCCGCAGGTAGACGAACGTCTCGGTGGCGAGGACCTGTGGCAGGGCGCGGATCTGATCGTTGATCAGTTCGAGCAGGTGCTCGTCGTTCTCGGCGACGATCTCCACGATGAGATCGAAGGATCCGGCCGTCAGGACGACGTAATCGACCTCGGGCAGCGCGGCAATCGTGTCGGCGACGACGCGGGTGTCCCCGGTGACCCGCACCCCGATCATCGCCTCCCGGTGGAAGCCCACCCGGAGCGGGTCGGTAACGGCGACGATCTGCATGATGCCGGCGTCGAGCAGACGCTGTACCCGTTGGCGCACGGCCGCCTCGGAGAGCCCGACCGCCGCCGCCATGGCCGCATAGGACCGCCGGCCGTCCTGCTGCAGCTGCTCGATGATGGCCTTGTTGACATCGTCCAGCAGGGTGCCGGAGCTGAGTCGCTGGTCGGGCGACCGTCGCGACTGCACCCGGCGTCCTCCTCGGTCCTCCGTGGCGGTTCCCCACGCCCGTTCACGCTGGCCTGTCCCTGCCGCCATCGTATGGCCGTCGATGAGTGAACTGGGAAGCGAGCCTTATCCACGCAATCTTCGACGGATTCCATCGTCAGGCTGCCGATCAGTCTACTATTTCAGTGGCTGATCGGTGGAAAGGATGCGTGGATGGTGTCGAATGTGATCGCTTCCGGGAGCGGTGTGACCCGGGCCGTGCCGCAGGCCAGAGCCGCGGAGCTGGCCGCGCGCGAGTCCGCCCGTCTCAACGCCCGCACCCGGGGCTCGGCGGCGCTGCATGCGCGGGCGGTGCGGTCGATGACCTCCGGGGTGCCGTCGTCCTACCAGGTACGTGATCCCTGGCCGATCTACCTCACCCGCGGTCTCGGGCCGAGGGTCTGGGACGTCGACGGCAACGAGTACGCCGACTTCCACAACGGGTTCGGTTCGATGGTGCAGGGGCACGCCCACCCGGCGATCGTGCGGGCCGTGACCGAGCGGGTGGCGCTCGGTACGCACTTCGCGATGCCCACCGAGGACTCCGTGGTGGTCAGCGAGGAGCTGGCCCGCCGCTTCGGGCTGCCGCAGTGGCGCTACGTCAACTCCGGCTCCGAGGCGACGATGGACGCGATCCGCATCGCCCGCGGCGTCACCGGCCGCGACACGATCGTCAAGATCTTCGGTTCGTACCACGGGCACCACGATTACGTGATGGTGTCGATCGGGACCCCGTACGACGACATCGGCCCGGCCGAGCATATGAACTCGCTGGGTTACGGTGCCGGGATCCCCCGGGTAGTCGTCGACCTCACGGTGCCGGTCCCCTTCAACGACGCTCCGGCGATGGAGCGGCGGATCGCCGCGCTCGCCGCCGAGGGACGCCTGCCCGCCTGTGTGATCATGGAGGCGGCGATGATGAACCTCGGCGTCGTCCTGCCGGAGCCCGGTTACCTGGCGGCGGTCCGGGAGATCACCTCCCGGTACGGGGTCATTCTGATCTTCGACGAGGTCAAGACGGGGCTGTGTGTCGCGGCCGGTGGGGCCACCGAGAGGTTCGGCGTGCGCCCGGACATGGTGACCCTGGCCAAGGCGCTCGGTGGCGGGCTGCCGTCCGGGGCGATCGGCGCGACGGCGGAACTGATGGAGGTCGTGGCCTCGGACCGGGTGAAACAGGTCGGCACGTACAACGGCAACCCGCTGACCATGGCCGCCGCCCGGGCGAGCCTGTTCGAGGTGCTCACCCCCGACGCCTACACCCACCTCGACCGGCTGGGTGGCCGGTTGACCGCCGGCTGCGACGAGATCCTGGCCCGCCACGGCATTCCCGGCTACACCGTCGGCATCAGCTCGAAGGGATGCGTGCACTTCACCGACGCGCCGATCCGTGACTACACCTCGTTCATGGCGCACCAGAACGCCGAGTTGCCCGAACTGGCCTGGCTCTACAACGCCAACCGCAACGTCCTCATGGCGCCCGGGCGCGAGGAGGAATGGACGTTGTCGGTGCAGCACACCGACGCCGACGTCGACCGTTACCTCGACAGCCTCGACCAGATGGCCCGGGACCTCGTTGGCTGAGCCGGCCCGATCCCCCAGGAGGGACAGAGACATGGATGCGATCTTCGCCAATCTCATTGGTGGCGTCTCCACCCCGGCCGTCGATGGCGAGACAATGCCCATCCTGAACCCGTCGACGGCGGACCTGCTGGCGCAGGCACCCCGGTCGGGGCCGGCCGACGTCGACGCAGCCGTGCGGGCCGCGAGCGCGGCGTTCGAGGGCTGGCGGGACACCACGCCCGCGCAGCGGTCCCGGGCACTGCTGCGGGTGGCCGACGCGCTGGAGGACCGGGCCGACGAGGTCGCGGCGGTGGAGAGCGCGAACACCGGCAAACCGCTGCGGCTTACCGTGGACGAGGAGGTCGGGCCGTCCGCCGACCAGATCCGGTTCTTCGCCGGGGCCGCGCGGCTGCTCGAGGGCCGGTCGGCCGGCGAGTACCTGGCGGGGCACACCAGTTGCGTCCGCCGCGAGCCTATCGGGGTCTGCGCCCAGGTCACGCCCTGGAACTACCCGCTGATGATGGCGGTCTGGAAGGTCGCGCCGGCGATCGCGGCGGGCAACACCGTCGTGCTCAAGCCCTCCGACACCACCCCGGCCTCCAGTCTGCTGCTCGCCGAGATCGCCGCGGAGTTCCTCCCGCCCGGCGTGCTCAACGTGGTGTGCGGCGATCGTGACACCGGACGCGCGCTGGTGGCCCATCCGGGCCCGGCGATGGTCTCGGTGACCGGCAGCGTGCGGGCCGGGATGGAGATCGCCCGGGCCGCGGCGGACTCCTTGAAGAGGGTGCACCTCGAACTCGGGGGCAAGGCGCCGGTCATTGTCTTCGACGACGTGGATCCGGCGGTGGTGGCGCGGCAGATCGCCGAGGCCGCGTACTTCAACGCCGGCCAGGACTGCACGGCAGCGACCAGGGTGCTGGCCGCGCCGGGCGTCCACGACGACCTCGCCGCCGCCCTGGCCGAGGCGGCCGGGAAGACGGCGACCGGATCGCCGGAGGAGCCCGACGTCGACTACGGGCCCCTCAATAACGCGGGCCAACTGGCCCGGGTGAGCGGTTTCGTAGAGCGGGCACCTGAACATACCGAGGTGCTCGCCGGCGGTGCTCCGCTGGACCGGGCGGGCTACTTCTACCCGGCCACGGTCATCTCGGGTCTGCGCCAGGACGACGAGCTTATCCAGTCCGAGGTGTTCGGCCCGGTCATCACGGTGCAGCGGTTTGACTCGGAGGACACCGCGGTCGCCTGGGCCAACGGGGTCGAGTACGGCCTGGCCTCCAGCGTCTGGACCCGCGATCACGGCCGGGCCCTGCGGGTCGCCCGCCGGCTGGACTTCGGCTGCGTATGGATCAACACGCACATCCGGCTGGTGGCGGAGATGCCGCACGGTGGGTTCAAGAAGAGCGGGTACGGCAAGGATCTGTCGGTCTACGGCCTGGAGGACTACACCAGGATCAAGCACGTGATGAGCAACATCGAGTTCTGACCACCAGGTCTGACCACCGGGGTGGAACCGAATTCTGGCCGCCAGGTTCTGGCCGCCAGGTCGGAGTGGTCGGGCGCGGGGAGCCGGGTACGAGTCCCGGGCCGGCTCCCGGGGTAGGCCGTGGAAGTAGGATGGTGTGCTTCGAGCCGGGGTGATCGCCGGTCCGGGGCGGGTGGGTGGCGGCGAGTCGCGGGTGGGTGGTGGCGAGTGAGGAAGAATCCAGCCTCGGTCGTGGCATCGGCAGACGGGATGACGAGCACCGAAGGCGGCCGTGCCTACGGCGTGCCCCGGGTGAGCCCGCTGACCTCCCGCTTCGTCACGGTCCACGGGTACCGGCGGTGCTATCTGCGGGCCGGGCGCGGCCCGGTTCTGCTGCTCATCCACGGCATCGGGGACAATGCGCGCACCTGGGCCTCGATCATCCCGGAGTTGGCCCGCCGGCACACCGTCATCGCCCCCGACCTGCTGGGACACGGGGAGTCGGACAAACCGCGCGGTGACTACTCGGTGGCCGGCTACGCGTGCGGGATGCGTGACCTGCTCACCATCCTCGGGATCGAGCGCGCCACGGTCGTCGGGCACTCGCTGGGCGGCGGGGTGGCCATGCAGTTCGCCTACCAGTTCCCGGAGCGCTGCGAGCGGTTGGTGCTGGTCGCCACCGGCGGGGTCGGGCCACACCTGCATCCCGCGCTGCGGGCGGCGGCCGTGCCTGGAGCCGGGGCGCTGCTGTCCCTGATCGGCATGCCGCCGGTGCGGGTCGCCGGCTGGGCCGGAATGCACGCGCTGCGCCTGCTGCACACCGATCTCGGGCGGGACGCCGACGATCTCCTGAACGTCTTCGACTCGCTGGGCGTACCCACCGCGCGGGCGGCGTTCCTGCGCACGCTACGGTCGGCGGTGGACGGGCATGGGCAGTCCATCACGATGCTGGACCGGTGCTACCTCGCCGCTGGGATGCCCTCGCTGATCGTCTGGGGTGACCGGGATGCCGTCATCCCGGCTGAGCACGCGTGGATGGCGCACGAGGCGATGCCGGGGAGCCGCCTGGAGATCTTCGCCGGTGCCGGGCATTTCCCCCATCACACTGACCCCGAACGCTTCCGGGCGGTTCTCGAGGATTTTCTGGCGACCACCCGGCCGGCGAGTCACTCCCCGCAGCAGTGGCGGGCGATGCTGCGTGAGCACGGCCGCTCGACTAGGACCACGGAAGCATCCGGGGCCGCAGCCCAGCCGTCGGGCGCGCGTTCGACCCCGGCGGAAGCCGTGGGTCGTGGCCTCACCCGGAGCCGATAAACGGGCACGGCCGCCGGCCATGGCGGGGCCGGGATCCGCCGTTATACGTTCACCGAGGTGACCCGTCGCATCGGGGTGGACCCGCTATGCATCGACGACCCAGTTGGCCATCCATAGCCATGCCTTGCGGGAAGTCGCCCGGCGAGATGCGTCGGTGCCGTTCTCGGCTGAACCGCTCTCGCGGAAGGTCTTCCCGGTCACCGATGGATCCGGCCAGCCGAGGATCAAGGACTCTCGTACCTCTTGGCGTGTCGCCTGTTCGGGCCAGGGTCTTCGCGTGATGCGCTGTCTTCCGGCGCGGGTCTGCATTAACTGCTCGGCACCCGCTATCGTGGAGTTCAACGGGCAGGCCGGCGTCAATATGGCCTATCCTTGGTGGCGTAACACCAAAGTCCTCTCAAATCTCGGAGGTCGACCCTTGGCACGCCGTGCACGACTCAGCTGGCCCCAGGAACGGCGCCAGGCGAGTGAGGTGGTTGTCCGCCGGGTCGACCCCGGTCGGGGCTGGACCCTGGAACAGGCTCGTGACCTGGTACGACAGGGATACTCCGTCGAGCATGTGGCGGAACGCACCGGGTTTCCGGAGCAGATGCTGAAAGTCGCAGAGGAGGACTGAGTGCAGCCTCCCGCCATCCCGGTGCCAAGAAAGTGCCACGGTGCGCCATCGTCGGCCGCCGGCGCGGGAGTGAGTGTTATCCCTTTCGTGGGTCAATCCGCAGGTTCGGGGAACCGATCTTTCCCTGGCGCTCGAGGGTGACGCCGGTTATAGCCTGCGCGACGCTATCCTAACCAGCAGTGATATGACGGTGTGCCGGAGCCGCGTCACTCTGCGCACAACTGAATCAACGACTTCGCCTGGTTGGCTACCCAATTCGTCTGACCTCGGCGCACCTACGACAGTCGCGTCGCCGGGCACCCCTGCTGGCTATGCCCGGGTGGCACCCGTCACGCGTACCAGCCGGCGTAGATGGTCGCTGTAGACCGCATCGAGCCCGTATCCGGCTAGCCGGGTCAGTGTGGTTGTTCGTTGCGCATCCCACCCGAACACGGCGATACCCAGGTTGTGGAGAACACCGACGATGCCGGCCCGGGGCGGGGTCCATTCACGCGCGCGCAGGTTGAGGGCGGTGACTCCGACGGCCCGGAGTTCATCGCCGTACGCGGTCATTCCGCCACCGGCGACGATATCGCGGATCGACGTCGAGTTCACCAGCCGGACATCGTCATCCAGCGGTCGGTATTTCGCGAGGTCCGTGAGCCCGCCGCACAGCCACAGCCGCCTCGCCGCCTCGCCGCCACCGGCCTCGCGGGCGACGGCGGCGACGGCCGCCGCCGCGTCCGCCCAACTGCCTGGCGGGCCCTTCAGGTCAAGACTGAACTCGAAGGACGTACCCAGCTCCGCGTAGAACTCCGCGAGGGTCGGCAGCCACCCCGGCAGGCGGTCGGCGGTCAGGTCGGGAATCCGCCGACGCCGCCCGGGCGGGCCGAACACACCGTCATGATGCAGGACCGGAACGCCGTCGGCGGTGAGCCAGACGTCCGACTCCAGCCCACTCGCCCCGCCGGCCAGGGCACGACGGAACGCGGGCAGGGAGTTCTCCCGCTGGCCGGGGGCGGGGGAACCACGATGCGCAAAACCGATCATGAAGAGCCGTTGAACGACTGCAGCGCGACGTCGTGGAGATGCCCGTTGGTGGTGAGCACCGTGCCGTGTCCCGGTCCCCGGCGTCCGCCCAGGTCGGTGAACCGGCCGCCGGCCTCCTCGACGATGACCTGGAGCGCGGCCATGTCCCAGAGCGACACCTCGGGTTCGCAGGCGAGGTCCACGGCGCCCTCGGCCACCATCATGTGTGACCAGAAGTCGCCGTAGGCGCGGGTCCGCCAGACCTGGCCGGCGAGGTGGAGGAACTCCTCCAGCCGGTCGGCGGTCTGCCAGCCTTCGACGGAGGCGAAGGACAGGAAGGCGTCACCCAGGCTGGTGACCGAGGAGACCTTCAGGGCACGGGTGTCGCCGGTGGCGTCGCGAGTGAAGGCACCGGTGCCCCGGGCTCCCCACCACCGTCGGCTCATCGCCGGGGCGCTCGCGACCCCGACGACCATCTCGTCGTCCACCTCGAGCCCGAGCAGGGTGCCCCAGACGGGCACGCCGCGCACGAAGTTCTTGGTGCCGTCGACGGGGTCCAGGATCCAGCGCCGGCGGGCGCCCGATCCGACGAGACCCTCCTCCTCGCCGAGCACGGCGTCGCCCGGCCGGGCCACAGCGAGCCGTTCGCGGATCATGGACTCGACGGCGGTGTCGGCGTCGGAGACCGGGGTGTTGTCCGGCTTCGACTCGACATGCAGGTCTACTGCCTGGAATCGGGAAAGAGTGATCCGGTCGGCGGCGTCTGCGAGGCTGAGCGCGAGGGCCAGATCGTCGGCGATGGCGACGGTGTCGGAGTCCGCGGTCGGTTCGATGCTCACGGAGGTGGGGTTAGGCGGGGTCACGCCTGCGAGACTACGAGCCGAGCCCCACCGCGCGTCGGTGGTCCCGGGCGGCGGGCACCGGGTGGCGGGGTGAGTGTGACTAATCTCCCGATCTATTGCGATCAAGGCGATGCTCCGCGGGCGCCGAGCAGCCGGCGCAGGCTCGCCAGCCGGGCAGCGTCGGCATGGCCGTCCCGCACCGCCGAGTCCAGGGCGCAGTCGGGGGACGGCGCCAGGTGCTCGCATCCGGGCTGACAGTGCGCGGCGGCCGCGGCGAGGTCCTCGAAGGCCCGCAGCACCCGCTCCGGGGACACCGCGCCGAGCCCGAACGACCGGACACCCGGGGTGTCCACAACAGTGCCCCCCTGGGGCAGCAGCAGTGCGACAGCGGCCGACGAGGTGTGCCGGCCGCGGCCGGTCACGGCGTTGACCTCGCCGATCGCCCGGTCCGCCGCCGGCACCAGCCGGTTCACCAGGGTGGACTTGCCGACCCCGCTGTGCCCGAACAGCACACTGACCCGATTGGTCAGCAGCTCCAGCAGCGCGTGCAGGTCCCCACCGGGGCGCGTGGTCACGACGGGGAGCCCGAGCGGGCGGTACAGCTCGACCAGCGGTACCGGATCCGCGAGATCCGTCTTGGTCAGGCACAGGACCGGGGAGAGCCCGCCGTCGTAGGCGGCGACCAGGCACCGGTCGATCAGGCCGGGCCGCGGCGGCGGATCGGTGACCGCGCAGACGATGACCAGGACGTCGGCGTTCGCGACGATCGGGCGTTCCACCGGATCGCTGTCGTCGGGGGTGCGCCGCAGGACGCTCGTGCGTTCCTCGCGGCGGACGATGCGCGCCAGGAGGCCCGCCGCCCCGGAGACATCCCCCATGAGGGCCACCCGGTCACCGACTATCACGGAGGTCCGGCGCATCGACCCACCGCGCACGGCTGCGACCAGGCGGTCGGCCATCGCGTCGAGTCGGCAGGTGTACCGGCCGCGGTCGACGCCCACCACTACCGCCACAACCGCCTCGGCATGGTCGGGCCGGTCCCGGGTCCGGGGGCGCGATCCCCGGCCCGGCCGGACCCGGACGTCGTCCTCGTCCAGCTCGCGGGCCATCGGACTAGCCGCCGGCGCCGTCGGTCGGCCCCGGGGGGCCGCCGGCCCGGCCCGGGGGGCGTCGCGTCGCGCCGCTCATCGGGCCAGCATCGCCGTCCACATCCGGGGGAAGTCCGGCACCGTCTTGCCGGTCGTCGCGATGTCGTCGATGACGATCCCGGGCACCACGAGGCCGACCACTGCGTAGGCCATCGCCAGCCGGTGATCGGCGTGCGGGTCGAGCCGGGCGCCGTGCAGGGGCGCCGGACTGATCGCCAGCCCGTCGTCGGTGACGGTGACCCGTGCGCCCAGGCGACCGAGTTCGAGGGCCAGGGCGGCTAGCCGGTCGGTCTCCTGCAGCCGCAGGTGCGCGATGCCCCGTAGCCGTGACGGCGAGTCGGCGAGCACGGCGAGCGCGGTCAGTGTCGGAGCGGCCTCCCCGAAGTCGGACAGATCGACGTCGATCCCGTGGACGGCGCCGCCACCGATGATCTCCAGGCCCGCCGGCGTGCGCCGGGCCGTGCCTCCCATCGCCACCAGCAGATCGGGCAGCAGCCGGCCGGGCTGCTCGGTCGACTCCGGCCAGTCCGGGATCACCACCCGCCCGCCGGTGGCGACCGCCGCCGCGAGGAAGGCCGCCGCGCTGTTCATGTCCGGTTCGATGGTCCGGTCCGCGGCGGTCGGCCTGCCCGGTTCGACGCGCCAGCGCCGGGTGCCCGCCACCGGGCCGGCTGCGGGGGAGCGCACGGCGTCGACCTCGACCGTGGCGCCGGCGGCCCGTAGATCCGCGACGGTCATGTCCAGGTAGGGAGCCGATGGCAGCCGGGACCCGCGGTGGACGACCGTCACCCCGGTGTCGTAGCGCGGGGAGGCGAGGAGCAGCCCCGAGACAAGCTGGCTGGAGTGGGAGGCATCCACGATCACCTCGCCGCCGCGCAGCCGCCCTCGGCCGTGCACGGTAAAGGGCATTCGGTCGCGGTCGATCTCGGCGCCGAGCTCGCGCAGCGCGCCGAGCAGCGGGGTGAGTGGGCGCTCGCGCATCCGCGCGTCTCCGTCAAAGACGACATCGCCGCGGGTCAGCGTGGCCAGCGCCGGGGTGAAGCGCGCCACGGTGCCCGCGTTTCCGCACTCCGCGCGCGCGGCGGGTGCGGCGCTCGGCGTCGGGTGGCCGTGGACGACCCAGTCGGGCCCCTCGGTGGATACCTCGGTACCCAACGTCCTCAGCACCCCGGCCATCAGCAGGGTGTCGCGGGAGCGCAGCGCACCCCGCAGCCGGGAGGTTCCATTCGCCAGCGCGGCGAGCACGAGTGCCCGGTTCGTGCCGGACTTCGAGCCGGGCACCGCGACGACGGCCTCGACCGGTTGCCGTGCGAGTGGAGCCGGCCACGGATCGGACTGCGTTCCGGTGGCTTCGGTACCCGTCAGGATGCTCACCATGACAGCATGCCGGACGACGGCCCGGGTCAACCGCGTCCTCGCGACCTGCGCCGGCCGGCACCCGATTCCCGCCGGTCGGGTCGGGTGCCGGTCGGGTCGGGTCGGGTCGGGCGGGGCGGGAGGCCGGGTGGCGACGAGAAGATCCTTTGAGCGTGCCTATCCGTCGTGCGGCGCGGTGGTGGTGGCCGACCTGGTCCGTCGCGGTGAGATCGCCGCGCAGGAGGCCGTCGATGCCGCGTTCGCCCGCCTGCGCGCGGTGGACGGCGTCCTGCGGGCCTTCACCGAGCTCTGGCCGGAGGAAGCCGGGCGCACGGCCAGCGCGGTGCAACGCGCCCTGGCTCGCGGTGCGGACCTGCCCCTCGCCGGCGTGCCCGTCGCCGTCAAGGCAGGGGAGGGCGTCGACGCACCCGTGACCCAGAAGCTGATCGCGGCGGGAGCGGTCGCGATCGGAACGACCGCGGTACCGGTGCGGGCCGCGCACGTCTGGCAGACCTGGGGCCACACCAGCCGTGGCCCGACCGTCAACCCGTGGCGGGTCGACCGCGTCCCGGGCGGATCGTCGGCCGGCTCGGCCGCGGCGGTGGCGGCGGGGATCGTCCCGCTCGCCACGGCCAGCGACGGCGCCGGCTCCACCCGCCTCCCGGCGGCCTGGTGTGGAGTGGTCGGCCTCAAACCCACGAACGGACGGCTGCCTACCCGGGACCCGGCCGGGTTCACCGTGCCCGGTCCGATCACCCGGACGGTCGCGGACGCCCAGGCCTGGCTGGAGGTGGTCCTCGGCGACCCCGGGTCGCGCCCCGCGGCCGGCCCGCGCGGCGCGGATCGCGTGCCGGGTGCCGCCTGGTCAGCGACGCTCGGATTCGCCACCCCCGAGCCGGAGGTGGTGGCGGTCAGCCGCGCCGCCGCCGAGCGTCTCGTCCGCGCCGGTGCGCTGACCTGGCGTGCGGTCCCCGTCGAGCTGGAGGATCCGGAGGAGGCGTGGACGGCGCTGCGGGCGGCCACCACGACCACCACGACCACCACGGCCACTGCCCCGGTGGACCGCGGCCGCCGTGACCGGAGCAGCGCGGCGTCGCGGGAGGACAACGACGCCCGGCTCGCGGCCATCCTGGCCCGGGTCGATCTGATCATCACGCCCACCACGCCGAACCGGCCGCATCCGCACAGCGGCCCCGGCCAGACCCGGAGTGTGAGCCTCACCTGGGCGTTCAACCTCAGCGGCCACCCCGCGGTGAGCGTCCCCGCCGGATTCACCGACGACGGCTGCCCGGTTGGCCTCCAGATCGTCGGCCGGCACGGGGACGAGGCCCGGCTCCTGGGAATCGCGGCCGCCCTCGAACGCCTCGCCCCCTGGCCCGCATGGACCGACCGTCGCGCCGGATCTTAGGCGGACCGGCGGGCCGAGGCGATGAGATGGATGCCGATGGACTCACCCTCACGCTCGGCGGAGAGTTCCACCTCCGTGCGTACCAGGGTGGGGAAGCACGAGACGTCCTCGGCGACCGCACGCTTGACCGCCTCTGCGGAGAGCACGGTGCGCGGGCGGATCCAGTCCACGTCGAGCCCTGCGCTGGTCAGCAGCGCCCGAAGTTCCTCAGGCCAGAAACACCGGGTGATCGTTCCGTCTTCCGCCGGCACGAGCACCACGTCCGCCCGCGGGACGTCGGACAGTTCCGCCCAGCGGTGCTGTTCGGCGAGCCGGGCGAGCCCGAGCAGCAGGGAGTCGACGCAGAGCAGCAGCTGGCCGCCCGGCCGCAGCATCCGGTGGATCTCCTCCAGGATGGTCTCGGTGGCGAGGCAGAACGACAGCGCCCGAGCCTCGGCGAGGACGGCGTCGAAGGAACCGGGAGCGAACCAGTCCAGCGAGCGGGCGTCTCCCACCACCGGCAGAAGCGTCCCGGGACCGCTCCCCGGATCGGGCGGCAGGGCGCTGGTGACCACCCGGACGACCTGATGGCCGGTGCTCACCATCTGGCGGGCGAAGCGGGCCCGCGGGCCGGAGACGTCGAGCACCCGCGCGGGCCGGGACGGCAGCCATTCGCGGAGCTGGACCGCCGCGACCTCTTCGTAGAACGCCCAGTATGGGTCGTCACTGTTGGCTGGAGCCTCGCAGACCAGGGTGTTCGCTCGCCCGCGAGACGGACCCGGATCGGCGTCGAGGCCAGGCGGCATGAAACGTTCCTACCCTTCGAGGGGCGATGATGCGAGGTAAGTCACACACTCAAGGCGGAAGTCTGACAGATTCCAGGCTCGACCACGTCGTGTCCTTCCCCGTTCGCGCGGATAGATGCGCGCCGGATTCGCCGTCCACCGCCGCCGGCCCCGGGCAGGTCCCGGGTGATGGAGCGCCCACAGCTGTGGACGGCGGGCGGCTGCTGGTGGCTCCCGGCACGACGGAGTCGACGGTGCTCTTCCTGCACGGAGCCGGGACTGGCACGGACACGCCGCTTTTCGTACAACTTGCGGCATATCTCACCTCTGTCGGGGTGCAGGTGGCGCGGCTGGAGATGCCGTACCGCGTCG
>NZ_CDXDOR010000002.1:60810-105184 GCF_978021225.1 Frankia sp. CeTa3Moorea
GGCTCGACGCGGTCGCGATCGCCGCGGTCGGGGCGCTGGGCCCACCGCGCCTGTTGGCCTTCGCCGGCGCCTCGATGGGATCGCGGGTAGCCGTGCGGGTCGCGGCCGGGCTCGAGGCGTGCGGCGTGCTCGCCCTCGGCTTCCCGCTCCAGCCACCGGGAACCACACCGGCAGGCAGAACCAGGCCGTCGAGGCAGGACGAACTTGACGGCGCGGGCGTCCCGGTGCTCGTCGTCCAGGGCGAGCGGGACTCCTTCGGGCGACCGGTGCCCGATCCGGAGCTCGGCCGCGAGGTCCATCTCGTCGCGGGAGCCGACCACTCCTTCCGGACCCGCCGACAGGATGTGCGTCCGCCCGGCGAGGCCGTGGCCGAAGCGGCCCGGGCCGGCGCATTCTGGCTGCGGGGCCGGCTGCGGGAATCATCCGCGGGCTGACCCGGTTGTGCGGGCAGTCAGCCGACAGTTAACCGGCAGCCCGACGACGTCGTGGAGGCTTCATGACTCCTGGGAGCAGCACCGGCCGGCGGTCCGCGCAGTCGCGGACCGCCGCCGCCTGGCCTTTGCCGAGCGTCGCGCCGATGCGCGCCCCGGCTTTGGCCGGGGTATCGTCCGCTCTGGAAGGACGGTCGCATGTCGCCCGGTCAGGTGTGGTGGACGCGGGGCGGGCCGCCGGGGAGCATGACGGTGAGGAAGTGATCCTGGTCGACGAGACCACCGAGGAGCGAGGCGCCCGTTTCGAGCAGGACGCCCTTCCCTACCTCGACCAGTTGTATGCGGCAGCCCTGCGCATGACCCGTAATCCCGCCGACGCGGAGGATCTCGTGCAGGAGACCTTCGTCAAGGCGTTCGCGGCCTTCCACCAGTTTCAGGCGGGCACGAATCTTAAGGCCTGGCTCTACCGGATTCTGACGAACACGTTCATCAACACGTACCGCAAGCGGCAGCGCCAGCCGCTGCAGAGCCCCACGGAACAGGTGGAGGACTGGCAGCTCGCCGAGGCGGGGTCGCATACGTCCAGCGGGCTCAAGAGCGCGGAGACCGAGGCGTTGGAACACCTGCCGGACAGCGACATCAAGGACGCCCTGCAGGCACTGCCCGAGGACTTCCGCATGGCGGTGTACCTCGCCGACGTCGAGGGCTTCGCCTACAAGGAGATCGCGGAGATCATGGGTACGCCGATCGGGACCGTGATGTCCCGGTTGCACCGCGGTCGCCGGGGTCTGCGGAAGTCCTTGGAGAAGTATGCCTTGGACCGTGGGCTCGTGGCGGCCGGTTCCGCCGATGGCGAGGGCGGTGCGTCGTGAGCTGCGGCGGTCCACACGAGATCGATTGCCGGAAAGTACTCGACGCGGTCTTTCTGTATCTCGACGGTGAGTGTGAGGGCGGGCAGCAGAATCTGATTCGGGCCCACCTTGACGAATGCTCTCCCTGCCTGCGCGAGTTCGGGGTGGAGCACGAGGTGAAGATGCTCGTCGCCCGCAAGTGCGGCGGGGAGCGGGCGCCCGAGTCGCTGCGGGCGAGCCTGCTCGCCCGGCTGCGGGCCGCCCGGGTGGAGATCGACGCCGCCGAGTACCGGCCGGAGTAGCTGGGGTCGGGTGGAGTAGCTGGGGTCGGGTGGAGTAGCTGGGGTCGGGTGGAGCAGCTGGGGTCGGGTGGAGCATCGGGCTGCCTGGGGGCGGGCCGTGGCAGCCACGGCCCGCCGGGTGGCTCAGGTGTTCGGGCGCTTGCCGTGGTTGGCCTTGTTCTTCGCCCGTGCGCGCCGCTTGCGCTTCTTCTTCGCCATCAGGAATCTTCCTCCGTTCCGCTTCGACGTGCAGTCATCGTGCCAGTCCGCGCCGACGGGAGGTTACCGGCGGGTCCGTCGAGGCCCTCGTCCTCGTCGGCGTCGCCGAACCCGTCCGGCGAGCCATCGCCGAGGTTCCCGCGGGCCGGGGACTGCACCGCCCTGGCATGGCGGCGGGCCTGCAACGTGCGCCACGCCCGCACGGGGGCTATCGCTCCGAACAGTCCCAGCGCCGCGGCGATCGCCACGTCGCCGACGCTGACGACCGCGGGCGTCCAGGGCAGGGGCAGCGGGATGATGTCACTGAGCAGGCGCAGGGTCGTACCGTCCCCGGCCGGCGTGTGAAATGCCGAGGCCAGGATGTCGGAGATCGGTACACCGGCGCGGTCGGCCCCCCACCGCGACACCGGCATCTGGCCGCCGTTCGCGGTGATGACGGCGGCGTTGGAGATGAGACCGGTGACCAGGAGACCGAGTCCGGGCAGGCGGTTGTTCGCGCTGGCGAACAGGGCTGTGACCACGGCGGCCGCGATCCACGCCGGGCCGTGCAAGGCGGGCACGAGTCGGCCGATCGCGAGCACCAGGACCGCCGCGGCGAGCAGCCATGGTCGGGAGACATGGATGCGGGCGAGGGCACCGAGAGTTCCGCCGTGGGCGAGGCCGACGCCCAGACCGCATAGCAGGGTCAGCACCAGAAGTACGAGCACATGCGTAGTGTGCGGCGTTATGAGCGACAGTCCCAGCACCGGGCGGTCGCGTCGTCCCAGCGTGCCGGCCCGGATACATCCGGGGCCCAGGGACGTTGGTCGGACAGCCTCGGCACACTACGCTCTTGCCAGATTTACCGCCGCTGAAGGGAGCCTGATGGCCGAGGAAGTCCGCGCTGAGATGGTGGCCAACGTCTGGAAGGTCGTCGTCGGTGTGGGAGACCCGGTGAGCGCTGGTGACGCCCTGGTGATCCTCGACTCCATGAAGATGGAGATCCCCGTGATCAGCGAGGACGGCGGGACGGTCGCCCGGATCGCGGTGCAGGAGGGCGACGTCGTCCAGGACGGTGACCTGATCGCCGTGGTCGAGCCGCTCTCCACCGCCTGATCGTCCTTGTCCGGCGGGATAGCGGCTGAGGGATCCGATGCCTCAGGCGATGTCCTAAGCTGCCCATTATGGACGCCGCGTTTTGTGACCGTTGCGGTCAGCTGGCCAGTGTGGGCAGCCACGAGGCGTGCCGGCGGGCCCGCGAGCTGGAGCCACCCCGCTACTGTCGAGCCTGCCGGCGGCGGATGGTCGTCCAGGTCACCCCGGTGGGTTGGTCGGCCCGGTGCGCGGAGCATGGGCTGCTCTCGGTCTGAGCTCGTCGGTCACGTCCACCGTCGTCACGCCGACCGCGATCCTGGCCCCGGCCGAGTGCCGGCGGGTCCGGCCAGCCGGGCACGAACCAGCGCTGAAGCGGAACGGACGGGGGCTTAGAGGGTGGCCTGCAGGGACTTGATCGGCATGCTCAGCTCGGCCAGCATCTTCAGGTCGGCCTCCGCGGAGCGGCCCAGCGTCGTCAGATAGTTCCCGACGATCATGGCGTTGATACCACCGAGCATCCCCTGCACGTCGAGATCACCCAGGGTGATCTCGCGTCCGCCGGAGTAGCGCAGGATCGTGCGCGGCATGGCGAGGCGGAACGCCGCGATCGCGCGCAGCGCGTCACGCGGCTCGACCAGCGGAAGATCCCCGAAGGGCGTCCCCGGCCGCGGGTTGAGGAAGTTCAGCGGAACCTCGTCGGGCTCCAGGGCCGCAAGCTGGGCGGCGAGTTCGGCACGCTGCTCGAGGCTCTCGCCGACGCCCAGAATGGCGCCGCAGCACAGCTCCATCCCCGCGGCCCGCACCATCTCACAGGTCTCCCACCGCTCCTCCCAGTTGTGGGTGGTGACCACGTTCGGGAAGTGCGAGCGGGCCGTCTCCAGGTTGTGGTTGTAACGGTGCACACCCATCGCCACGAGTTCGTCGACCTGCGCGGAGGTCAGCATGCCCAGGGAGCAGGCGACGTTGATGTCGACCGCCGCACGGATGGCGACGATCCCCTCCCGCACCTGCGCCATGAGCCGGGCGTCCGGGCCCCGCACGGCCGCGACGATGCAGAACTCGGTGGCGCCTGTCGCCGCGGTCTGCCGAGCGGCGTCAACGAGCGAGGGCACGTCCAGCCAGGCGGACCGTACCGGCGAGTCGAACTTGCCGGACTGCGAGCAGAAGTGACAGTCTTCCGGGCATCCGCCGGTCTTGAGGCTGACGATCCCCTCCACCTCGACCTCCGGACCACACCAGCGCATCCGCACCTCGTGGGCCAGGGCGAGCAGATCGGTCAGCGTCTCGTCCGGGAGCCGGAGCACGGCGAGCACGCCGGCCTCGTCCAGCCCTTGTCCGCCCTCGAGGACCTCGCGCCGTGCCACGGTGAGGATGCCGGCACCGTCCTGGTCCGCCGGCGGCCGCGGCGACGCCGGTGCAGGTGCAGGTGCGGTGGGGTGCGCGGTCACGGATCCGGTCACGGACGTGGTCACGGATGCAGTCACAGGGGTCTCCAGACGAGGGTCGGCGGGTGCGGTGGATGCGTGGTGGCGGTGGGCGCGTGGTGGCGGTGGGCGCGTGGTGGCGGTGGGTATCGTGGTCGGGACTGATGCGCATGCACCCAGGTGCATGCGCACCCATTGTCGAACCGGCGCGCGGATGTGGGGCCGGATTCCCGAACACCATCGAGCCCCGAACACCATCGAGCATGGTGGTTATGTCTCGTAGCGAGCCCTGAACTCCTGGGCATGGAACGTGCCGCCCAGTGCCGGTTGCAGCGAGGCACGCGCCACGGCCAGGAACTCGGGCTGGGCCAGCAGGCCGGCTCCCGCCGGGAGGACGCCGGCCAGCGGCCGGGCGGCCAGGCTTTCCAGGTCGGTGAGGTTGCACCGGCAGGCCAGGTCCGGTTCGGCCGGCCAGGACCCGACCACCACACCGACGAGGTCCAGGCCGCGGTGCGCCAGCGCCTCCAGGGTCAGCGCCGTGTCGTTCAGAGCGCCTAGGCCCGCGGCGGTCACGACGAGCACTGGCGCCCGCAGCACCCGGGCCAGGTCGGCGAGGGTGGCGCCGCCCGCGTCGTAGCGGACCAGCAGGCCGCCGGCGCCCTCGACGAGGACGAGATCGCGGCTGTCGGCGAGTGTGCCGATCCGGGCGGCGAGCTCGTCGAGGTCGACGGCCCGGTGCCCGGACCTGCGGGCGGCGGTGGCCGGAGCGAGCGGGTCGGGGTAGCGGGCCAGCTCGTGGACGTCGGTAATCCCGGTCAGATCGCGGACGAGGTCGACGTCACCCAGCTCGCCGGGGCCGACACCGGTCTGGGCCGGTTTCACCACCGCGACCGCGCGGCGTCGGTCGTGCGCGAGCGCGCCGACCGCGGCCGTCACCACCGTCTTGCCGACCCCGGTGCCGGTCCCGGTCACCACCAGGACCGTCATCGGGCTAGGACCGTCATCGGGCTAGGACCGTCATCGGGCCAGGACCCCGGCGGCGGCCAGCGCGTCGGTGACGATCGCGAGGTCGGCATCGGTGAGATCGGCCCGGGCGGCGAGGCGCAGCCGGCTGGTCCCGACCGGCACCGTCGGTGGCCGGAAGCAGCCGACGGCCACCCCGTGCCCGCGGCAGGTCGCCGCGGCCGCGGTCGCGGGTTCGGGATCCCCAATGATCACCGAGACGGCGGCCCCGGCGGGATCCGGCGCGCCGGTCAGGTCGGCGAGCTGACGGGCCCGGCGCCGGACGGTGCTGGGCAGCTCCGGGTGGGCCCCCAGAAACTCCAGGGCGGCCAGCGCGGCGCCCACGTTCGCCGGGGCGAGGCCGGTGTCGAAGATGAAGCTGCGGGCGGTGTCGATGAGGTGATCGCGCACGGCCACCCCGCCCAGCACCGCACCGCCCTGGCTGCCCAGCGCCTTGGACAGGGTGGCCGTCGCCACCACATCCGGCTTCCCGGCGAGGCCTGTGGCGGCGAGTGCCCCACGACCGGCGGGCCCGACCACCCCGAGCGCATGGGCCTCGTCGACGACCAGGACCGCTCCGTGGGCCCGGGCGGCCGCGTGCAGTTCGGTCAGCGGGGCGAGATCGCCGTCCGCGGAGAACACCGACTCGGTCACGACGAGTGCCCGCCGCCAGGGGCGTCCAGCGAGGGCCGCCGCGACCGCGGCCACATCGGCATGCGGCGTCACGACGACGTCCGCCCGGGACAGCCGGCAGGCGTCCACGATCGAGGCGTGGTTCAGCGCGTCCGAGACGACCAGGTCGCCGGGGCCGGCCAGGGCGGTGACCACCGCGAGGTTCGCCGTGTAGCCGGAGGAGAAGACCAGGGCCGAGGCGAATCCGGCGTGCGCGGCGAGCGCGTTCTCCAGCTCCCCGTGCAACGCGGTCGTCCCGGTCACGAGCCGGCTCCCGGTGGCCCCGGCACCCCAGGCGCGCAGGGCGCGGATCCCGCCGTCGACGACCACCGGATGACGACCGAGCCCGAGGTAGTCGTTGCCCGCGAGATCGACGAGCACGCCCGCGCCCGGCTTGTCCGGGCCGCCCCGCGGGCGTAGCTCGCGGCGCAGCCCGGCGGCGACCCGGGCCCGGGCGTGGCCCGCGAGCCAGGCGAGCGGCGCGGCCGCCGCGGCATCATCGACGGTCACAACGGCCAGCGTACGGGTATCGACCACTGTGATGGGGTGCCCGCCACCTCACGAACCCAGCCGGTCTGGCAGTCTGCGAGCCGTGGGAACCCTCGCCGACATGCTGCGCGCGAGCACGGATCTCAGCGACGACGACATCGACCACCTGCACGCGCTCGTCGCGGACTGGGCTCTGCTCGCCGACCTCTCCTTCGCTGATCTGTTGCTGCTCGTGCCTGTCCGCTCCGGCTCGGGGGCCAGTCGGGGCGGCCACGCCAGCGGAGCCGAATTCCTCGTCGTGGCCCAGGTCCGTCCCACCACCGGTCCGACCGCGTACCACAACGACGAGGTCGGCAGCGTCGTGATCAATCGCTGGGTGGTCCAGAACGCCTGGCGGGAACACCGGATCGCGCGGGAGGGCGAGCCCGAGTGGGACGGCGGGGTCCCGGTGCGGACCGAGGCGATCCCGGTCCGGCGGGGTGACGAGGTGATCGCCGTCCTCGCCCGGGACACCAACCTCGCGACCACCCGGACGCCGAGCGCGCTGGAGTCGGCTTATCTGCAGGGTGCCAACAACCTGGCCCTGATGATCGCCGAGGGCGCCTTTCCGTTCCGCGGCAGCTCGGCGGAGCTTCCCGAGTCCCCCCGGGTGGGCGATGGCATGATGCGGCTCGACGGCGCCGGAAAGGTGATCTTCGCGAGCCCGAACGCGCTCTCGGCGTACCGCAGGCTCGGCTACACCGGCAATGTCACGGGCGAGGACCTCCGCTCCGTGCACCGGGCGCTGAACCTGTCCGCCGCGACCCCGGCGGTCTGGCACGCGCTCGGCCGGCGTCGGCCGGTGGAGGTGGAAGCCGCGGTCGGGAGCACGGTGGTGCTCCTGCGGGCGATCCCGCTCTTCCCCGGGGCGACCCGGGAGGTGCTGGTACTCGTCCGGGACGTCTCCGAGCTGCGTCGCCGCGAGGCGCTGCTGCTGAGTAAGGACGCGACGATCCGTGAGATTCATCACAGGGTCAAGAACAATCTACAGACCGTAGCCGCCCTGCTGCGGTTGCAGATGCGGCGGACGAAGGCCGACGAGGCGCGCTCGGCGCTGCGAGAGTCGGTGCGCCGGGTCACCTCGATCGCGGTCGTGCACGAGACGCTGTCCCAGAGCCTGGGGGAGAGCGTGCCGTTCGACGAGATCGCCGACCAGATCACCTCGGTCACGGTGGATCTGGCCTCCACCGGGGCTCGGGCGAACACCCGCCGGACCGGGTCGTTCGGGCGGCTTCCCGGCGAACTCGCCACCCCGTTGGCTCTTGTGCTTTCCGAACTTCTACAGAATGCTGTAGAACATGCGTTCGACGGTTCGGCGGGTTCCATCGAGATCCGGGTCAGCCGCCTGGCAGACCGGCTTGATGTTGTCGTGGCCGACGACGGTGCCGGGCTGCCCGAGGACTTCCAGCTCGAGCACTCGCCAAGGCTGGGGTTGCAGATCGTCCGCCAGCTGGTGCTGGGCGAGATGCACGGCACTATCCGGCTCCAAGCCGGTCCAGAGTGCGGGACGGAGGCGCTCCTGTCGATCCCACTTTCTGAAAGTTGAGTGTTTAGGGTGCCCGGGAGGGGGTATCCCCCAAGATGTGTCCCTCGTCCATGGCCGTCGTGCCGTCGTGCCGATGTGGCGTGCTCGTGGGGGCCCGGGTCGGGAGCGTCCCGGGCGGTGGTTCGCCTGAGCGGGCCCGATCGCCGGGAGGCGCGGTCGGGGGCAGAAAACATTACGGCCGCCCCGTCCGCGTCGCGCCGCATTGCTGCGGCGGGCGCGCGGACAGAACGGCCGATGCTGCTGCCAGCTACCCCCGTGCTGCGGTACGGGTTGTGGCATGATCTCATGCGGCGACCACTGTGGTCCGCCGGTGGATCCGGTGGTGCCGGTTCCGGCGGGCAGGGCCTGCCGCGAGCGGGTGTTGTTGTTCGGACCCGGGACGTGGTGCCGGTTCCTCGGGCGCTGTCGGCCCGCCGTCGGGGACGGTCTTGCGGTCAGGCGGTTCGAACCCGGAGTCGGACCTGGCGCTTAAGCGCCCGGCGTTCGTCCTCGCTCATCCCGCCCCAGACACCGGAGTCCTGCCCGGTGTCCAGTGCCCAGTTGAGGCAGTCACTCGTGACTGCGCACCGCGCGCAAACGGCCTTTGCCTCTTCGACCTGGCGTTCCGCCGGACCGGTTGTACCGATCGGGAAGAAGAGCTCGGGATCCTCGTCACGGCAGAGCGCTCTGTGGCGCCAGTCCATGCGTACAACTCCCTCTCTCGTCTCGGGCCACACTGCACATGAGACGCTTTGTGAGCCGCTACGGTTGTGCCGAGGTGAAAATAAATTGAGCAGGATGTCTGCTCGGCCTCGGCGGCGGGCCGTAGAGCGGGTTGCCGGGTGTCGGTGAGCCCGGGTGCACGTGCATCCACCTCGGACATTCGCCACCCTCCCACCCGAACAGGCAACGGCGCAAGAACCTGCAAGCCTCTTCACAGCCTGGCTGGCCTGCACTTGTCCGGCAGGGACACAGGCGGACCACGGGGGGCGACCGTCTCCTTAGCTGGCCGACGTGTCACGGGAGCCCCGATTGCCAGGGGATGTCACACTCCGTCGCACCGATCGTTACCGGTGCGGCCGGTGGGCGGCCCGGATCCTCGGCGATCAAGCCGCCGATGTCAGGCCAGTCGGTCATGGATCCGTTCTGTGCTGTCCGGGGGCTGCCCGAGGGCTGTCTGAGGGCTGCTCCGGCGCCGGTGTGCGCCGTCATCCCGGCCCGATCTGACCCGCTCGCGCCGCCGGAGATGGCAGGGTTGGAGCATGGAGGTTCTCGGTCATCGTGGCAGCAGGGTTCCCGGCCCGGAGAACACGGTCGAGGCGGTGGATGCCGCGTTGCGGGTGGGCGCCGACGGTGTCGAGGTCGACGTGCGGCGCAGCGCGGACGGCGACCTGGTCTGCGTGCACGACGCGCGGCTGTCCCGCCCCGCCGGCCGGGCGGTGATCCGGCAGACCACGGCGGCGCTGCGGGCCCGGGGCATTCCCCTGCTCGATGAGATCCTTGACGTGTGGGATGGTCGCGGTCGGCTCATCTGTGAGATCAAGAACCAGCCCGGGCAGCCGGACTTCGACGCACCCCGGGAGCAGACCGCGCGCCGGCTCGCCGAGACGCTGCGGGCCCGGGGATGGGCCGGCCGCCGGCCGGACGCCGCCGACCTCGACGCCGGTGCCGGCGGCATCACGGTGTCGTCGTTCGACTGGTTCGCCATCGAGGCGGTGCGTGACGCCGGCCTCGCGGTCACGACGGCGTTCCTCACCATGCCCCGGATGTCGGTGAGCGGCGGCCTCGCCTACGCACGGTCGGCGGGCCACACCGAACTGCATGTGCACACCAGCGCGGTGCTCGGCACCTCCGACGCGGCTGGACGGGCGCGCGAGGCCGGCGTCCGGCTGATCACCTGGACGGTGACCAGCGTCGAGGACGCCCGGCGGATCCGCGACGCGGGCGTCACCGGGGCGATCTGCGACGACCCCGTGGAGATCCGCCAGGCACTGTCCCGGCCGGACGGGACCCCCACCACGGCGCTCGACGCCTGAGCGGACATTCTCCCGGGCGGGCAGCCGTCAGGCGACGACGCGCAGCGCGTGCGGATGGTGGGTCAGCAGCACCTCGGAGAACATCCCGAGATACTCGCCGTCCATCTGCACCGGCAGGGGTGTGTCCGTGGAGAAGCGAATCGACGACGTGTCGTGGCGGCGCACCACGTTGCGACCGCGCGGACCCTCGCCGTCGGTGAGTATCCGCGAGGCGGCCCACAGCACGCTGGGCAACCGCACCCGCCGCAGCGCGAGGAGGTCCAGACCGGTGTCGAAGGACGCGTCCGGGCAGGCGAGGACGGGACGGGAGTTGAGGTAGGTCCACGGGCGGGTGTTGCAGACGATGCAGAAGGCGATGTGCTCCTCGGCCCGCCTGCCCGCTGGGCCGGTGCTCCCGGGGCCGGTGCTCCCGGGGCCGGTGCTCCCGGGGTCGGGGGCCGAGCCGGCGTCGGTGGTCGTCAGGGTGATGGGCGAACCGCGGCGGTCGGTGCCGTGGAGGATCTGACCCGCCGCGGTCCGCAGGAACAGGCCGGCGGTGTTGCGCCTGCCCTCGCCACGCTTCTCTTCGACCCGCGCGACGACCTGGGCATCCAGACCGATGCCGAAACAGAACGTGAACCAGCGCCGTTCGTCGCCGTACTGAGCCTGGCCGAGGCTGATCCGCCGGGTGCGGCCCTCGCGGAGCGCGCGCAGCAGCTCGCCGGTCGCCTCCACCGGTGACGCAGAGTAGCCTAGCGCGCGGGCGAAGACGTTGGTGCTGCCACCCGGGACCACGGCGAACGCTGGGCCGCCCGGTACTGGACCGTTCTGGAGCAGTCCGTTGATGATCTCGTTGACGGTACCGTCCCCACCGAGCGCAATCACCACGTCGACGCCGAGTTCGACCGCTCTGGCCCCCAGCTCCACCCCGTGCGCCCGCCCCTTGGTGACCACAGTCTCCAGGGCGAGGTCCGCGGCGAGCGCGCTGGCGAGGACGTCACGAACACGTTCGGTCGTAGCAGTGGCGACGGGGTTGACGACCAACAGCCCTCGCATGCCTCCACCGTAGTCCGCCTGGTCATCCGGGTCGCCGGCTGGGAAAACTCTCACACCGTTGGAATCCGGCGGACACCTCGCGAAGTGCGACGGGTGATGGCGCGGTGGACACCGTCCGGAGGGTCCCCGGGGGCACTGGCCGACGGCCCCGGGAACGCCGACGGCCCCGGAAACGTAGTGTCGGGGATATGGGATCCACGAGTCATCCCGATCAGCCGGCGGCCGGCCGCTTCGGCACACTGCGGCAGGCTGCTCGCGCGGCGTCCGTGCCCACTCGGGTGGCGTCCGTCCTGCTCGCCATCGAGGCGCTGACCCTGCTGGCCCTCGGAATCCTGCAGGTGCTGCGCGGCTTCGGGCCGGACATCGACGACGTGGGTCGTGCCGAGAGCGGTGGGGTGCTCGCCATGGTCGGCGGGCTCGGTGTGGCGGTCCTCGCGGGAGGCGTGCTGCGCAACGGCGCATCCTTCCGCTCGCCCACCCTGGTCGTGCAGATCCTGTGCCTGCCGGTGGCGTGGGGGCTGGTGCAGTCCGGCCGCTACGGCTACGGCATCCCGCTGCTCGTCGTGCCCCTTGTCATCGTCGTCGCGTTGCTGCTGGCCGGTGGGCTTGGGCCGGCGGTCCCGCCTCGGCGCGGCGGCGGGACCGGGTGACGGGTCCGCTCAGCCGTCCTCGAGCAGGCCGCGCCGCAGCTGGGCCAGCGTCCGAGCCAGGAGCCGGGACACATGCATCTGGGAGATGCCGAGCTCGGTCGCGATCTGGGACTGGGTCATGTTGCCGAAGAACCGCAGCAGCAGGATGCGCTTCTCCCGCGGCGGGAGCTTCTCCAACAGCGGCTTGAGGGACTCGCGGTACTCGACGCCCTCCAGGGACTCGTCCTGGACGCCGAGGGTGTCCGCGACGGCGGGTGCCTCGTCGTCGCCGGAGTCCGGCGCGTCGAGGGAGACCGCCGAGTAGGCGTTCGCCGACTCCAGCCCCTCGAGGACGTCCTCTTCGCTCATCTGCAGATGCCGGGCGATCTCACTCACCGTGGGGGAGCGGCCCAGCGTCTGGGAGAGCTCGGAGGTCGCCTTCGTCAGGGAGAGTTTGAGCTCCTGAAGGCGGCGGGGGACCCGGATGGCCCAGCCTTTGTCCCGGAAGTGCCGCTTGATCTCACCGACAATGGTCGGGGTGGCGTAGGTCGAGAACTCCACCCCACGTTCCGGATCGAACCGGTCCACCGATTTGATCAATCCGATGGTGGCCACCTGGATGAGGTCGTCGAGCGGCTCGCCCCGGTTGCGGAAACGGCGGGCGAGGTACTCCACCAGCGGCAGGTGCATCCGGACGAGCTGATCGCGGACGGCGGAGCGTTCGGGATCGTCCTCGGGTAGCTCGGCGAGGCGGACGAACAGGGTGCGGGCCAAGGCCCGGTCGGGCGAATGCGCGCGGTCGGGCCGATCGCTCTCCCCGTCGATCGCCGTACCGTCCACCGCCGGGTTCGGTAGCGCCTGGGTCGTCACCTCGGGGCCGAGATCGCTGTCGATTCCCGGGTGGTCGTCGAGCACGGATCCCCGTTGACTCAACGCCGCTACCGGGTCCACCGTGGACACCGGGTCATGATCAGATGCGTCGCGACCGGATACGTCGTGATCAGGTACCGTGCGCGGTGGGGTCGGAGTTCTCCCGGTCGACGTCACGACGTACCTACCGTGTCGCCCAGTGGAGTCTCTCTGGACGCACCCGACCCCCGGACGTGGCCGGCCGGAGGCTCACCGAGACTGGCGCGCACGCCCCTGCGCTTCTGCAGGGCAATGCTCACCCGCGACCCCGGGCCCGTCGAGGTCTGCACGTCGCCCGCCAGCGCCTTGAGCACGGTCCAGGCAAAGGTGTCCTCGGAGGGCTGCTCGCCGTCCAGGCTCTCGACCGTCACCAAGACGTGCATTACCCCCGGCGAGAGGGTGAACGTGCAGTCCAGCGAGGAACCCGGCACGGCCGAGACGAGCAGCAGGGCGCACGCCTCGTCCACGGCGATCCGGAGATCCTCGATGTCGTCGAGAGTGAAGTCGAGGCGGGCCGCCAGCGAGGCCGTCGCCGTGCGCAGGACGGTGAGGTAGGCGCTCGCGGCGGGCAGGGTGAGCGCAACCACGTCGCGTAGGCCGCCTGAGTGGGCGGTTTGGCTGTCGATGGTGTCGGAGCTCTCCGCGCCGCCGGTCGAAGGCGTCGGATCCACGTTCCTACCCCCAAAGAGCCTGCGTCGTGCGAGGACGGCGCCTCGCGGGTGTCCTGCCGACCAAGGTCGATCAGATGATGATATTCTCGGCGGTTCCTCTCCCACCCGTCGACGGGTCGAGTATTCCGCTCCCGACCATGACGTCCCGCATGGGCGGATGGTTTCCGCTCCGTCGGCGGCCGGGCGGCGGCCACCGACTCCACCGTACCCAGCCGCCGATGGGTACCGCAGGTCGGGTGATCGTAAGCTGCTGCATCCGGCCTGTCTGGCCGTCGCCGGCTCAGGTAGTGCCGGCTCAGGTAGTGCCGGCTCTGGCGGTGCCGGCTCTGGCGGTGCCGGCCGCAGCGCTGCCGGCACCGACGCCGGCCAGTGCGGTGATGGCGCCGGCGCCCATGCGCCAGGTCGTCCAGCCCTCGACCGGCCTCGCGCCGAGGGAGCGGTAGAACGCCTGCGCCGGGGCGTTCCAGTCCAGTACCGCCCATTCCATGCGCCGGTAGCCGCGGTCGGCGCAGATCGCCGCGAGAGTGGTGAGCAGGGCCTGCCCGTGACCACGGCGGCGGTGGCCCGGCTGGACGAACAGATCAACGAGGTACATCCCGGTCTGGCCGGTCCAGGTGGAGAAGGTCGGGTGCCAGAGCGCGAAGCCGACGACCTGTGGTGGGGTGGAGTCGCCGGCAGGGTGGTCTGCGGTGGCCACCAGGCAGTGGGCGGCCGGCACCGGTCCGAACAGGGCCGTGTCGAGATCGGCGGGCGTCATGGCGACGGCGGCCGGCTCCTTCTCGTACGCGGAGAGTTCGGTGACCAGGTGGTGGACGACCTTGACGTCTCTGGGGCCGGCCACCCGGATCACCGGATGTCCCCGGCGGCGCTCGCCGAGCGGAGTTCGGCGTACAGGGCCCGGCAGGCGCGATAGTCGGGCAGCAGGCTAGCCGCCTCCGCCTCCTTGAGCGACGGCGCCGCGGTGTCCTTGTCGGACAGCAACGGTACGAGATCGTCAGGCCAGGGCAGCGCGAGATCGGGATCGAGTGGGTGGACCCCGTACTCGCGCCCGGGGGTGTACGGGGTCGAGCACAGGTAGGAGATCGCGGCGTCGTCGGTGAGCGCCATGAAGGCGTGCCCGAGACCCTCCGCGACATACAGGCCCCGCCGGTCGACGTCGTCGAGGACGACCGCCGCGAACGTCCCGTAGGTCGGTGAGCCGACCCTGATGTCGACGACGCAGTCCAGCACCCGGCCGTGCACGCACGTCACGTACTTCGCCTGACTGGGGGGGACCTGCGCGTAGTGCACTCCGCGCAGCGTGCCGGCCCGGCTCACGCTGTGGTTGGCCTGCGACAGGGTGAGCGGATGTCCCACCGCCTCGGCGAGAGCGTCCGAGCGGAACCACTCCAGGAAGGTCCCGCGGCTGTCGGAGTGCTGACGTGGGGTGAACACCCAGGCGTCCGGAACCGATAGTTCGCTGATCTCCACGTGTGCGAAGGTACCGGTTCGCTCCCGCGCCTCCCAGGACGCCGGACCACGCGTCGGACCCGAGCCGGCCCCGGACTCCGGCCGTGACGGAGGGGCCGCGGTGAAGTAGGTGACAAATTCCACCCGCTTCTCCCGCTCCTTGGTGTCGGTGAAAGAGGACATAGCGATATGTCGTAACAACCGGACGCGGGTCATGGCGGGGCTGAGCCGAAGGCGATCTGGGCGCGCTGCGCCTTCGCCCGCCGGGCGGCCGGCGAGCGACCGGGCCAGGTCGATATCCATGCTGACGATGGTTCTTCCGTCGGTGTCGACGAAATTCGTTCAGTACGTACGAACTGTCGGTCGCCACACCGTCCGAACTGTTGGTCGCCACACCGTCGGAGTGCCCTTGTCGCGCACCTCCTAGGGCAGCTGGCCAGGGACGGCGCCGTCGGCGGAGGATGCCGGGGGTCGCCGTCGCCGGGGCACCGGAGTCGTCGTTCCGGCCACCGACGGAAATCGTCAGGAGTGCTACCGTCATTGCCGGAATGGGCATCGTCCGAGTACGACAGAAAGTGCCGCTGTGCACGGATTACTTCTTGGGTCCGGGCGGGCGTGTCGGTGGTTTGCCGGTATCCGGGGGGAGACCCCAGATTCTGATCACGTGATGCTTCCCTCGGGTGCCGACATCCTCTCCATGGTGGTATGTTTCGTTTCCGTTGCCGATACGTTCGTTGTCGGTTCGCCGACGGCGAAGCGCCGTCGGGGGCGGAGACGGCCGCGCGTGTCATATTGGAAGCAACCCCGGGCAACACCCGGTCGATCGCCCGCCTTACACGATGAGGCGGTACCGCTCAGGCTTGTTTTTCCGCGAAACACGCACCGCACGGGAATATGAGCACGTTGTAGCCGCCGCCCAGGTGAGACCGCGATCGCCGCGGGGTCCGCCGGCGGCTCGTTCGAGGAGCAACCTCCGTGACCGCAACCACTGACCAGCCGACTCTCGGTTCCACCACGTCGGGCCTCGCCGGGCTCAGCCCGCGGCCGTCCGACGACGATCCCGCGTTCGCCCTGCACCGCGGAGGGAAGATCGGCATCGACGTCACCGCTCCACTGAACAATCGGGAAGACCTGTCCCTGGCCTACACGCCCGGAGTCGCGCGGGTGTGTACCGCCATCGCCGAGACTCCGGCCCTCGCCGACGACTACACTTGGCGGTCGAATACCGTCGCCGTGGTCACCGATGGGACGGCTGTGCTCGGCCTCGGTGACATCGGCCCCGCGGCCTCCCTGCCGGTGATGGAGGGCAAGGCCGCGCTGTTCAAGCACTTCGCTGGCGTGGACGCGGTGCCACTGGCCCTCGCCTGCACGGACGTCGAGGAGATCGTCGACACCGTCGCGCGCCTCGCCCCGAGCTTCGGCGGGATCAACCTCGAGGACATCTCGGCACCGCGCTGCTTCGCCATCGAGCGCCTCCTGCAGGACCGCGTCGACATTCCGGTCTTCCACGACGACCAGCACGGAACAGCCATCGTCGCGCTGGCCGCGCTGGAGAATGCGGCGAAGCTCACCGGACGCACCCTCGGTGATCTGCGTGCCGTGGTGTCCGGCGCGGGTGCCGCCGGCGCCGCCGTGGCCCGCATCCTGCTGGCCGCCGGCATCGGGGACATCGCGGTCGGTGACAGCCGCGGCATCCTCTACGCCGGTCGGGACAACCTCACCCCGAGCAAGGCCGCGCTCGCCGCCGAGACCAACCGTGCCGGCCTGACCGGGTCCATCACCGACGTGCTCGCCGGCGCCGACGTCTTCCTCGGGCTGTCCGCCGGGCAGGTCCCGGAGGAAGCGGTCGCCACCCTGGCGCCAGAGGCGATCATTTTCGCGATGGCCAACCCCGATCCCGAGATCGACCCGGCGGTCGCCCACAAGTACGCGCGGATCGTGGCGACCGGTCGCAGCGACTACCCGAACCAGATCAACAACGTCCTCGCCTTCCCCGGAATCTTCCGGGGAGCGCTCGACGTCCGGGCCAGCCGCGTGACGGAGGGCATGAAGCTCGCCGCCGCGAGGGCGCTCGCCGGGGTGATCGCGGACGAGCTGGCCGAGGATCTCATCATCCCGAGCGTGTTCGACGACCGGGTCGCCCCGGCCGTTGCCGCGGCGACGGCCGCGGCCGCGCGGGCGGACGGGGTGGCCCGCCGCTGACGAGGGCCGGCGCCGGCTGATCGTCGGCGTGCCGGCCAAGGACGTCCAGGGATCCCGGTGCACCTTCTCCGGGGTCCCTGCTCGTCTCCACGGGGCCCGTGCCACGCGGGGTCTCCCCCCTAGACGGTCGAGGCCCCGCGTCCCGCTGCGGGTCCCTGAGCCGCGTTCCCGGGCCGTTTGCGAGACCGCGTGCTCTCAGACCCGGCCGCATCCCGGGCAGGGCCGGTTCTCCGCCGCCTCCGCGAGCGGGCGCAGGGTCCCACATCCCTTGTACGAGCAGCACACGAAGTCGGCGGGAGCCACCGTGATGACCGGTATGCCGTCCACGATGACCGTCGCGGGTGCCTCCGGGATGGGCGCGGGGTGTCGGCGGCGCCAGCCCAGCCGCCGGCTCGACCCGTTTCTGCGCGGCGAGTCGGGCATGTCCTCGTGGGTCACCACGGCCCGTTTACCATTGGACGTCCACCCTTGTTGTTCCCACGGTGTCGAGTTCAGCACACCGGCGTGGCAGGCGCGGTTGCCGGCCCGGATGGTCCCCTTCGTCCGTGGCGTCGCCTGTCGGTTGTCCTGAGCGGATCCGCGCCGGTCGGCCTCGCTCGCGTCTGCACGCCGGTAGCCGTAGGTTCGAAGGGTGCTAGCCGCCGCGGCCGTGTCCCTCCACCCCGATTCTCCGCTCGACGGCCTGGCCATCGGGGAGCAGCCCGAACCCGCGCCGCTCGACGGGTGGGTCACCGTCACGGTGCGGGCCGCCTCGCTCAACCATCACGACCTGTTCAGCCTGCGTGGAGTGGGCCTGCCGGCGGATCGGCTCCCGATGATTCTCGGCTGTGACGCCGCCGGGGTGACCCCCGACGGGCAGGAGGTCATCGTCCACAGCGTGATCGGTGATCCGGCAGCGGGCGGGGGGGACGAGACGCTGGACCCGAAGCGGACCCTGTTGTCCGAGCTGTACCCGGGAACCCTTGCCGAGCGGGTCGCCGTGCCGCGGCGCAACCTGATCCCGAAGCCCGCCGGGTTGTCGTGGGAGGAGGCCGCCTGCCTGCCGACCGCCTGGCTCACTGCCTACCGGATGGTCGTCTCCCGGGCGGGGCTGCCCGCCGGGGGCGGCGGCACCGTGCTCATCCAGGGAGCCGGTGGGGGGGTGGCCACCGCGGCGCTGTTGATCGCCAAGGCCGCCGGGCACACCGTCTTCGTGACCTCGCGGGACGAGACCAAGCGGAAGCGGGTGGCCGCCCTCGGCGCCGACGAGGTTCTCGAACCCGGTGCCCGGCTGCCGCGCCGGGTCGACGCGGTCATCGAGACCGTCGGCGCCGCCACCTGGGGTCACTCGGTGAAGGCATTGCGCCCCGGCGGGCGCATCGTGGTCTCGGGCGCCACCAGTGGTCCGAACCCGCCGGCGGACCTCACCCGGATCTTCTTCCTCCAGCTGTCGGTGATCGGTTCCACCATGGGGAGCCGGGACGAGCTGGTCGACCTCGTCGCGTTCGCGGAACGGACCGGGGTGCGGCCGCTGATCCACGAGGTGCGCCCGCTGGCCGATGCCCGGGCCGCCTTCGAGCAGCTGCTCGGCGGTGAGTTCTTCGGCAAGCTGATACTCCGCCCCCCCGCCTAGCCTCTTTGGTGCGATGCGGGGACTCCTGGCTCGGGGCTGGGCGGGCCAGCCAGGTGGCGAGCCGGACCGGCCGCCGCACGCCGGTGGCGCTGCCGGGCACGGCGGCCCGGGAACACCACTGGCGGGGCGGGACCCGGTCCTCGGATCGGGCACGCCCCGCCAGCCGCGCGCTCAGTTCTCGAACGCCGCCTCGACCAGGGCCTGCTGCTCGCGCTCGTGCACCTTCGACGACCCCGAGGCCGGGGCCGCGGCGGCGCGCCGGGAGATGCGACGCAGCCGGATGCCGCCGGGCAGGAACTCGGTCAGGTTGAGGGCCATGTGCGGGTAGGCGCCCTGGTTCGCTGGCTCCTCCTGGAGCCAGACAATGTCCGTCACGTTCGGGTAACGCTCCAGGACCTGCGCGAGCTCCGGTCCGGGCGTCGGGTAGAGCTGTTCGACGCGCAGCAGGGCGAACCGCTCGGCGTCATCGTGCTTCCCCCGGGCGGCGGCGAGATCGTAGTAGACCTTGCCGCCCGTGAGCAGTACCCGGCGCACGGCCGACGGGTCCGTCACGGACCCGTCGTCAATCACCGGCTGCCAGCCGCTGCCGGTCAGCTCCGCCACGGTGGACGTCGCGGCCTTCAGCCGCAGCATCGACTTGGGGGTGAAGACCACCAACGGGCGCCGGACCGGCGAGAGGGCCTGCCGGCGCAGCAGGTGGAAGTAGCTGGCGGGGGACGAGGGTGCGGAGACCGTCATGTTGTTGTCCGCGCACAGCGACAGGAAGCGCTCGATGCGGGCGGAGGAGTGGTCGGGACCCTGACCCTCGTAGCCGTGCGGCAGCAGCAGGGTGACTGCCGACCGCTGGCCCCACTTGGCCTCACCGGCGGTGATGAACTCGTCAATGATCGACTGGGCGCCGTTGGCGAAGTCGCCGAACTGCGCCTCCCAGAGCACCAGCATGTCCGGCCGGGCGACCGCGTAGCCGTACTCGAAGCCCATCGCCGCGAACTCGCTCAACAGCGAGTCGTAGACGTAGAAGGTGCCGACACCGTCGTTCACGATGGTGCCGTCGAGGCCGTAGCGCAGGGTCCGCAGCGGGGTGTGGTCCGCGGCGCTGTGCCGGTCGACCAGCACGGCGTGCCGCTGGCCGAAGGTGCCCCGCCGGCTGTCCTGACCGGTCAGCCGCACCGAGCGGCCGTCGAGTAGGAGCGTTCCGAAGGCCAAGGTCTCCGCCAGCGCCCAGTCGATCGAGCCGGTCTTCACCATCTGGGCCCGCCGCTCGACCTGGGGACGCAGCCGTGGATGGACGGTGAAGCCCTCCGGCAGGTTGACCTGGGTCTCGATGACCTTCTTCACGGCCTCGTCGGACACGGCGGTGCTCACCGCGGCCGCCGCGGCGGCCTCCTCCGGGGTGGTGATGATGCGTGGCTGCGGCGACGAGCCCGCCGGGGTGGTGTCCCGGGTCTGCGCGAAGGCCTTCTCGAGCTCCGCGCGGTAGCTCTTCATCGCTTGCTCGGCCTCCTCGCGGGTGATGTCCCCGCGGCCGATCAGCGCCTCGGTGTAGAGCTTGCGCACCGAACGCTTGCTGGCGATGGTGTCGTACATCAACGGCTGGGTGAACGAGGGCTCGTCCATCTCGTTGTGCCCGCGCCGCCGGTAGCAGACCAGGTCGATGACGACGTCCTTGTGGAACGCCTGGCGGTACTCGAACGCCAGCGCCGCGACCCGGACACACGCCTCCGGGTCGTCCCCGTTCACGTGGAAGATCGGTGCCTGGACCATCCGGGCGACGTCGGTGGCGTACACCGACGACCGGCCGGAGTCCGGCGAGGTGGTGAATCCGACCTGGTTGTTGATGACCAGGTGCACGGTGCCGCCGGTGCGGTATCCGCGCAGCTGGGACAGGTTGAGGGTCTCGGCGACGACCCCCTGACCGGCGAACGCGGCATCGCCGTGGACGAGTACCGGCAGGACGGTGAAACCCGTCGAGCCCTTGTCCAGGATGTCCTGCTTGGCGCGGACGACGCCCTCGGTGACCGGGTCGACCGCCTCGAGGTGCGACGGGTTCGCGACCACCGAGACCGGTACCGTGCGGCCGTCCTGGCCGGTGTAGACGCCCTCGGCGCCGAGGTGGTACTTGACGTCGCCGGAGCCGTGCGCGGTCTGCGGGTCGAGGTAGCCCTCGAACTCGGCGAAGATCTGCCGGTAGGACTTGCCGACGATGTTGGCGAGCACGTTCAGCCGGCCGCGATGGGCCATGCCGATGACGACCTCGTCCATCCCCGCGCCGGCGGCGCGCGAGAGAACTTCGTCGAGGGCGGGGATCGTCGACTCGGCGCCCTCGAGGGAGAACCGGCGCTGGCCGACGTACTTGGTCTGCAAGAACGATTCGAACGCCTCCGCGGCCCCGAGCCGCTCCAGCACGTGCAGCTGCTCGGCCGGGTCCGGCCGCTCCGCGGCCCGCTCGACCCGGGCCTGGATCCAGGCGCGCTCGTCCGGCTCCTGGATGTGCATGTACTCGATGCCGATCCGACGGCAGTACGAGTCGCGCAGGACCCCCAGGACGTCGCGCAGGGACATCGTCCGGTGCCCGGCGAAGCCGCCGACGGCGAACTCGCGGTCGAGGTCCCACAGGGTCAGCCCGTGGCTGATGATGTCGAGATCGGGATGGCTGCGGATGGCGAACTCGAGCGGGTTCGTGTCCGCCATGAGGTGGCCGCGCACCCGGTAGGCGTGGATCAGTTCCAGCACCCGGGCGTTGTGGTCGAGGTCGCCCTCGTGCACGACCGGCATGTCGGTGACCCAGCGCACGGGCTCGTAGGGCACCCGCAGCGACTGGAAGATCTCGTCGTAGAAGCCGTCCTCGCCGAGGAGCAGCTGGTGCATCCGGCGCAGGTACTCACCCGACTGGGCGCCCTGGATGATGCGGTGGTCGTAGGTGCTGGTCAGTGTGATGATCTTGGAGATCGCGAGCTTCGCCAGGGTGTTCGCCGACGCGCCGGAGAACTCGGCCGGGTACTCCATCGCCCCGACGCCGATGATCGTGCCCTGGCCCTCCATCAGGCGGGGCACCGAGTGCACGGTGCCGATGCCGCCGGGGTTGGTCAGGCTGATGGTGACGCCGGTGAAGTCGTCGGTGGTCAGCTTGTTCGCCCGAGCCCGGCGCACGAGGTCCTCGTAGGCCTGCCAGAACTGGGTGAAGTCCAGCGTCTCGGCCTTCTTGACGGCGGCGACGACGAGCTGGCGGCCCTTCGGGGTCACCAGGTCGATGGCGAGGCCCAGGTTGACGTGCTCAGGCTGGACGATGGCCGGCTTGCCGCCCACCTCCGTGTAGGAGGCGTTCATGACGGGATGCGCGGCCAGCGCCTTGACCATCGCGTAGCCGATGATGTGCGTGAAGGACGCCTTGCCGCCGCTGGAGCGGGCCAGGTGCCGGTTGATCACGATGCGGTTGTCCGCGAGCAGCTTGGCCGGCACCGCCCGCACCGAGGTCGCCGTCGGGACGTGCAGCGAGGTCTCCATGTTGCTGACCACGCGGGCGGCGGCGCCGCGCAGCGGCGTGGCCGCCTCCGGAACCTGCCGGTCGGCGGGTGCCGCCTGCTTCGGGGGCCCGGCGGGCTGCGCCGACGCCGGGACCGGCGCGGTCGCGGCGGCCGGAACAGACGCGGCGGGCGGAACCGACGGGACGGCCTCGCTCGGCTTCACCGGAACAGGCGTAGTGTGGAAGACCTCACCATCCGGCGAGACCTCTCCGTTAGGGGCCGCCGTGGCGGCCTGCTCGGCTGCGCCCGCGGAGGCGGGCGGCGTGCCGGGGTGGTAATCGGAGAGGAACTCGCGCCACTCCGGCGATACGCTCTGCGGATCTTCGAGAAACTGCTGGTAGATCTCGAAGACCAGCCATTCGTTGGGTCCGAAGTCAGGTCCTGACGCAGGTACCGTTGGTGCTGTCACGGGGCCATTCGCCTCTATCCACGGTCTCGCTTCTCGGCCTCCGAAAGGCCCTTCCGCCACCGTCTCCCCATCCTACCCGCTCTGGGCATCCTGGTTCGACCTGCTCCCCCCGATCTGTCCTCCGATCGGTTACGAGTAGCTTGCTCGGCGTGTTCTCCGGGATACGCGGACCGGCGCCGGGAACGGCCGGCAGCTACAGCCAATCAGGGCGAGAGTGAGATCGTTCGATCGTTCACCGCACGGTGGGGATACTCCTGGGCGGGCCGTCGGTTATGCTCGGTGACGCCGGCCCGCATCATGGCCCCCGGACCCAATAAATGTCGCTTCGAGCGACCTACGCCCGTGAGGCGACCTGGCGGGCCGGCGTCTTCCTCTTGATGTTTCTGCTCCTTGGTGCCCTTTCTCCCTTGGTGTCGTTGTCCCTTGGTTTGCCCGGGGTCAGAGTGCGTCCGTCACGGACTGTCCGTAGTGGTCCCACCCGCCGCTGCCTACGGGACGCTCCCCGTCCACTGTCACCCCCGCGCCGACCGGTCCCGCGCCGCTCAGGACCGAACCGATCATTACGCACCCGGCCGGCGGGGTCACTCCTGGGGGAAGGCAGGCGACCAGCGCGTGATCCTCGCCGCCGTCGAGTACCCAGCGCAACGGGTCCACATCAAGGGCGGCCCCGGCCGACCGCATCGCCTCGTCGATCAGGAAGGCTTCCGGCGCGAGATTGATGGACACCCCCGATGCCACGGCGATGTGGCCGAGATCCGCCACGAGACCGTCCGAGACGTCGCACATGGCGTGCGCGCCCGCGGCGGCGAGCACCGGCCCGAGCGCGTAGGGTGGCCGGGGCCGGCGATGCGCCGCGATCAGCTCCTTCCATCGCGGGTCGTCGACCCATCGGGAGTCGCCGGCTGCCGAACCCGCCGTGAGTAGGGCCAGCCCCGCCTGGGCCCACCCGAGACGACCAGCGAGCACCACGGCATCACCGGGCCGGGCGCCCGAGCGCAGGACCGGCGGCCGGCCCTGCAGGTCACCGAGCGCGGTCACCCCGAGCATGATCGAATCCGCGGAGCTGACGTCCCCGCCGGACACGGAGGCACCGGCATACGCGCATTCCTCGGCCATTCCGTCGGCCATCGCCAGGGCCCAGTCGACCGCGAGGTCGCCGGGTGCGGCGAATCCGAGGAACAGGCCGGTGGGCCTCGCCCCCATCGACGCCACGTCGGCGAGGTTCTGCGCGGCGGCCTTGTGCCCGACATCCACCGCGGACGACCAGTCCCGGCGGAAGTGGCGTCCTTCGAGCAGCAGGTCGGTGGTGACGACCACCCGACCGTCCGGGGCGGCCAGCACCGCCGCATCGTCCCCGGGGCCGACCAGCACGTCCCGTCCATGGGAGAAACGCGCCGTCACAGCCTCGATCAAGCCGAACTCACCCAGATCACGCAGCGTTGCGCCCGCCGGGGGTTTCCCGTGACTTCCCACTCGCCATATCCTCCAATACCCTACTGATCTGGATATTTCATCCTCGTCGGAGTTTCCCGACCCCGCCGACTCCCGGACCGACTGGCCGGACCGACCGGCCGGACCGACCGGCCGGACCCGGGACCCCCGGCCGGAGGCGGCACCGACGGGTGGACGCGGCCCTGACCGCACCGGGTACCCGGAAACAGCGGAATGACCGTGATCGCAACGTCCGCGTCACCTTCCCGACATATGTCACTGGAAATCTGACGCGCGTGCGAAGCCAGACCTGTCCGCGTGTATGTCGTCCGCGGCCTGCCGTGATCCGTGGGGCCGGTCAGCCGCGCGCCCAGGCGATTCGGCCCAGCGGAGGTCCGCTGACCAGGCATCGGTCCAGGTAGGGCCGGGTGGCGCTGCAGCCTGGCCGAGGAAGGATCGAGGGAAGGCACTACCTGCCCTCCACCCCCGAGACCATCAGATGGGGTGAGCTGCCGAACGCCCTGACCAGGCCGGTTCTCAGTGTCGACTCCGGCGCCACGGTCACCTTCGATACGGTCAGCCAGGAGGGGATCCTCTGCGACCAGGGGCGCGATCCCGACGCCTTCTTCGCCGGTTTTGGGGTCGCGCCGTCGGAGGTGCTGGCCGACGCCCGGGCGATCGCCGCTTCGGGTATCCCGCACCGGTTCGGGGTGGACGGCACCCACATCGTCACCGGACCGGTGTTCGTCCGGGGCGCGGAACCGGGGGACATGCTGCGGGTTGAGATGGTCTCGCTGCATCCCCGCGCACGGTATGGGATCGTCTCGACCCGCCATGGCGCGGGCCTGCTCGCCGGGGAGTTCCCCGCGGGGGGGCCACCGGACTCGGACGCCGACGCCCGCCATTGGCAACGCTTCCGCACCGTTACCACCTTCTGCGCTGTGGAGCGCCGGCGGGGCCGCCTGTTCGGCGCCCTGACCAGTGTGAACGGCAGCAGGACCCGGTTTCCGTTGGCGCCGTTCCTGGGAATCATGGCGGTCGGCGTGGACACTACGATCGAGATTGTCCCCTCCACCTCGATCGGTCCGCACGGCGGCGCCCTGGACTGCCGGGAACTCGGCGCGGGCGCGCGGCTGTTCCTGCCGGTCCAGGTGAGCGGCGCGTTGTTCGCCGTCGGCGATCCGCATTACGCCCTCGGAGACGGGAAGATCGGTGCCACCGCCCTGGATGGCCCGCTGCGGGCGACGCTGCGGCTGACCGTGCTGCGTGACACGGCGGCCCGGTCGGTTCTCGGCGCGCTGCGGGAACCGTTCATCGAGACCGACACGGCCTGGGTCACCCTGGGGCTCGACGTTGACCTCGCCGAGTCCGTCCGCCGCGCGGCGCGGTCGGCGGTGGTCTTCCTACAGAGCCGGGTCGGGCTCGACCGGACCGAGGCGCTTGCCTACCTGTCCGCCGCAGCCGACTTCGGGGCGTGCCAGCTCGGCACCGGAACCCAGAGCGCGTTCTGCCGCATCCGCCGGGCGGATTTCACCGAACTGCCGACCGTGAAGCCGCGACTGCCGCGACCCGGACTCGTGCGGATCGCCGGCGTGGGCGACTCGGAGACCGAGGACCCGACGGATCCGGGACACGCCGCGGAGAAGACGCCGGAGCAGGCGTCGAGGCATCCCCACGACGATCACGGTCCCGACGTCCTGCCGGCGCCGTTCGAACCGGGCGGGGTGGCCGGGCCGCCGGCCTGACCGACCCGTTCGGCCCGCGGGGAGCGGTCGCCCCCACCGGCGCCCAGGGCCGCGCCCGCGCCTCGCCGGGGGGCAGGGGCCGGATCACGGGCCGGATCGTGCGGATCGGCGTCCGGCGGTGCGTCGTCGAGGCCCTCCAGATCGGATAGGGCGATGGGCCGCCACCGGTGCAGCGCCTCGTCGGCGCTCGCCCGGACGGTGGAGTGTTCGACGCGGGGGAGGCCGATGGCGGCATCGTCCCGCGGTCGTCGCGCCCCGGTGTTCACGGGCGCGATGCCGGCCCTCGCCAGCCGCGGCCACAACGAGGCCAACGCGGCGTCGGTGTCGAGCTCGAACTCGGACTGGCGGACCCGCCAGAACCGCCAGCCCGCCCGGCGCAGCTCGCGCTCCCGGGCGAACTCGTGCGCGATCTCGTCCGGACCGGAGCCGACGTCCCCGTCGCACTCGACGGCGAGCCGGGCCCGACCGCCGGAGACGACCAGGTCGACCCGCCGACCGTTGACCTCCACCTGCGGGGTGACCAGGTAGCCGCGGCCGGCGATCTCCCGGAAGACCCGCTGTTCGAACAGGGATCCGAAGGCCGGATGCGGACGGTTGGCCGGCACCTCGGCGAGCGCCGGGGGCTCCTCGCCGCGGCCGGCGGTCGCCGGGTGCGTCGTGGACAGCACGTAGCTCAGATAGTTGTGCCGCAGATCGCGGGGGTCAAGATCGGTAACCGGTACGGAGTGGAACAGCCAGACCTGGTCGCGGGCCCGGGAGGCCGCGACGTTGAACCGCCGCTGGTACTCCAGTCGGGTCAGCGGGGTGATGCGCGAGTCGGGCGCCACCACCAGGGACAGGAAGACGACGTCGCGCTCGTCGCCCTGGAAGTCGGCGGGGACGCCCACCCGCAGCCGTCGACGCTGGTGCTCGGCGGCGGACATCCGGTCGGCCAGCTGGTCGCGGATCAGCGCCGCCTGCGCGGTGCCCTGCGGGACGACGACGCCGAAGGAGAGCCGGGCGTACCGGGGATCCTCGGCGCAGGAGAGCACCTGCGCGACCAGGGCATCGGCCTCGGCCGGATTGCGTGGACCGAGGCCCGCGTCTGTGGTGAAACCATGGGGAACGAACCGGGCGACCAGCGGCGGCAGCCGGTCGGCGCCGAACTGGCGCAGGGGAAGCAGCGGCGCGTCCCGGTAGAACATGGCCGACGACCACTCGATGATTTCCGGCATGCACCGGAAGTGCTCCCGCAGCCGGATCACCTCGCCGAAGCGGGTCCGCAACAGCGTGAACAGGCTAGACCGGGGGGTGAACCCGACGCGCAGCCACGCCGGCACCTCCGGCAGCAGGGCCTCCAGCCGGTCGAAGACCCGGTCGAGCTCGTCCGTGACCTCCACCGGCGGCGTGCACTGCCGGTCGTCGCCCACGACGATCACCCGTGGGGCGAGCCAGAGCAGGAACAGGCTGTCGAGCCCGGCCTGACTGCCTTCGTCGACGATCACGACGTCGAAGCTGTCGCGCACTGCCGGGATCGTCGACAGCACCTCCCGGATCGGCATGACCCAGGCCGGCACCGCCGTCTGGGCGATCTCCATCGCCTCCCGGGCGGCCTGGCGGAAACGTTCGGCGTGGCGGCCGCCGAAGGTGCCGCTGGCCGCCACCGCGTCGGCATAGGCGCGCAGTGCGGCCGACTGCTCGGCGCCCATCCGTTCGAGGCAGTGTTTCCACGCGCGGGCGCCGGCCAGCTCCGCGGTGGCCGCGGCGACCATGTCCTCCGCCGCGTCCAGCTCGGCGTCCAGATCGACGGGTGGTCCAGCCGGGCCGCCGGGAGCCGCGCCGGCGCCGGCGGCCGTGGCGGCGCCGGCGGCCGTGGCGGTCAGCCAGCTCGCGGCCACCGCCCAGGACCAGGCGGTCGTGAACGCCGCGAGCCTGGCCGGCCAGATCTCAGCTCCATTGGGCCGGGTCGCGCCGGCCGTCGAGACGAGAAGATCGGCGAGGTCGGGATGCGCCGCGCGCAGCCGGCCGAGCAGCTCGTCCCGGCGCAGCGCCACCTCCCGGGCAGCCATGGTGGTGGCGAGCGCGGCCCGGGTCCGCGTGTACGCGGCCACATTGCGGGCCGCCACCGCGCCGGCCAGCTCGGCGACCTCGGACGGCGCGCCCGCCGCGGTGGCAAGCTCGGCGTAGCCCTCCCGCAGTTCCCCCAGCGCCTGCTCGGCGTCGGCGGCGGCTGCCATCGGGCGCAGCGCGGCCATGACGGCCGCGAGATCCCGGACGCGCTCGGCGGAGTCCACCGCCGGTGCCCGGCCGGGCACGATGTCCTCCAGGATCGCCACGACCCGGTCCCGCGCCGCCACGACCGCCTGGATCTCGGTGACGGCCTCCTGCGCCTCAACCAGTCGGGACAGGCGTACCTCGAAGGGATCGGTGGGCCGCGGCGCGATCCCGACCAGGGCCCACCCGCGGGTCGCGGCCTCGACCGCGACCTCCGCCCGGAGCCGGACGAGCACGAGATCGAGCAGCTCCGGGGTGGTCGGCGCGACGCCGTCCACCAGCGTCCGGGTCAGCAGCGCGTCCGCCTCCTTCTGGACCTTCGGCCGGAACCTGCGCCGCAGCTCGCCCCCGGCGTCGAGGTGCTCGCGCAGTGCCTCCCCCCGGGCGAGCAGAGCGGCGGGGTCGAAGCCCGGATCCGCCGGGGAGCCGGCGTCGGCCGCCGAGGCGGAGCCGTCCGGGGACGCGGAGGTCGGAAGGGCGACCGCGTGCAGACCGAGCTCGGTCACGTGCCGTGTCGCTTCGGCGATCATCGGCGTGGCCGCGGCCACCTTCGCCCAGAGGACCCGGTCCCGGCCGGCGAGGGCGTCGTCGAGGGCCGCCGGAACCCAGTGCCGTCTGTGCGACCGCTGCCCGCGCCCGTCGAGCTCCTCGAGTGTGCGGGAGAGCCTGGCGACCGCCTGCTGTAGCGGATCGAGGGAGACCACCGCGGGATCGACGGCGGCGAGCGTGTCGAGGAGACTTCGGGTCGCGGGACGGACGGCCGCGCGGGCAAGGCGGACCGCCTCGTCGGCCGCGCGGGCGGCGGCCACCAGGTCCGCGAACCGCTCGGCGGGTAGGAACCGGCTCATCTCGACCACCGGGCTGGCGGACCGGTCCGCGCCGGCGTCCTGACCAGATCGCATCTGACCGGATCGCAGCAGGGCGTGGAGCTCCAGTGCCTCGGCGCCGGTCAACGGCGGGGGAACCGGCGCAGGCCCGACAGGCCCGGACCCCGTCGTCGTGGTGGCTGCGGTGGTCGCGGTGGTCGCGGTGGTCGCGGTGGCCCGGGGCACGGGCCGCGGCAGCCACCGCGACGCGTCGGCCTCGGCCCGGACCCGCGCCGCGATGCTCGCCCGCGTCCCGCCCCAGCCCGGAGCCACCTCGCTGTCCGGATGCACCGTGTGCTCGGCCAACCGCAGGGCGCGGGCCCGGTCCGCCAGGACATCGCGGGCGCGGATCGCCTCCCGCCGACGCGCGGCGGCCCGCGCGATCCGCCGGTCGAGCGCCTCGGGGTGATAGGTGGCCTTCTCCGCGGCCAGGGCGCTCACGCTCGCGGCGAGCTCGGGGGAACCCACGCCGATGCCGCCGAGCTCGTCCGCTCCGTCTTCAGCCCCGGCCGGGGCGGGGTCGAAGACCGGGTCGGGCCGGCCGTCCAGGCCCGCCCCCGCGTTCTCGGCCTGGTCGACCGGAGCGCCGCGTGCCTCCTCGGTGTCGGTGAACGACACGCACAGCCGCTGCAGGTCCGGGGGCAGTTTCTCCCGCAGGACCCGCAGGGCTTGCGACTTCTGGCTGGTGACCAGAACCCGTTGCCCCTCCGCCAGCAGGGCGCAGACCAGGTTGGCGATCGTGTGCGTCTTGCCGGTGCCGGGCGGGCCCTCGACGACGACGCCGTTGTCGTGGCGAAGCCGTTCCAGCACCCGGGCCTGCTCGGGACTGGCCGGGAGCGGGAGCAGCGGGTCCGCACCGAGCTCGGCGCCGCTCGTCGCCCCCTCCGCCTCGAGCCAGGCCAGCCGGTCGGCGGCGCCGAGGGTCTCCACCAGCTGGACGAGGCCGAGCGGCGGAGGTCCGTCACCCCGCAGGACGTCGAGCATCCGCTCGTAGTAGGTCAGCAGGGCGGCTTGGTCACGGGTGCGCAGGACGAGGGCCGGGGCGAAGGTCACCCGCGGGCGTGACGCGCTGTCGGGCGGCGGCGGCGCGGGCGGCGCGAGGTCGGGTTCGAAGCCGTCCGTCGGCACGTCGAGCGCCAGCGCCAGCCAGTCCCGCAGCAACCGGATGTCGTCCGGGCCCAGTGGCGCCGACGGTCGTCCCCGCAGGCGCTCGTGCAGCGCGTTCGTCCGTTCCCGGCGGAAGCCGGCGATGCCGTCGAGCAGCGGGCCGTCGGCGAGGCGCGTCGTGGCTCCCGCCGGGACCCGCACCCTGATGTCGGAGGTGACCGGGTCGATGTCGCAGGTCAGTCGGGTGGTCAGCAGGTGCTCGCGGACGGTGGGGCCGCCCGGTGGCTGCCAGGTCAGCAGGCCGGTCGCCAGCACGAGTTCCAGCGCGTCACCCTCCTGGGCGACCCGGGCCGCGACCGCGTGCAGCGTGTTGTGCAGATTGCGCCGCTCCGCGTCAACGCGCGCGCGTGTCGCCCAGAGCTGCCATCGCGGCAACCAGGCCTGGTAGGCCGCCGCGGCGGCGGTCTGCTCGGCGGCGGTCTGCTCGGCGGCGGCGCCGTTCCACACCGGCGGCTGGTCGGGATCGGCGCCGGCCGCGTCGGGCAGCACGATCTGGCCGTCGAGGATCGCGGGCGGTGGCGGCGGTGGGGGCAGGACGGTGGCGGCGGGGGCGGTCAGCAGCACCTCGCCGGCCCCGGCGTGCTCGGACAGCGGCACGCCGGCCGGGATGCTAGCGAGCCACACCGTGAGCGGATGCTCCTCGATGGTCCGGATCCGGCCCGACCGGGCCGCCGCGACCTCATGGAGGAACCGCACCAGCCGGTGACAGCGGTCGGCGAGGGCGGCATGCCGCTCGGGGCCGGCGGTCTCCGTCGTCATCAGGACCTCGCTCTGGAGATCCCGGCGCCCGCGCCGGGAGGGAAACGACATCCGTCGGTTGTCGCCACGTGACTTTCCTCCCGTCGGCGCTGTTCTCCCGATCCGCTCGCCCGATCCGCGGGGCCACCGATCTGTGACGCCACGTCCGCGAGGTCGGCAGGATGCCGGCATCCTACGCATAATGACGTCCCCCTCTCCGGCGGAGCGACAGGAGGGGGTAGCCCGTCCGCGGGGTGCGCCGGGTGCGGGTTCGGGTGCGCCGGGTGCGGGTTCGGCGTGCCGCCGACGGCACGGCGAGGCGGGTGCGGCAACATACGCATCCGTGAGGTCACGGTTCTACACTGATGTGCACATTCACTCCCGGTACTCGCGTGCCTGCAGTCGTGACTGCGATCTGGAGCACCTGGCCTGGTGGGCGGCACGCAAGGGCATCGCCGTCGTCGGCACCGGCGACTTCACCCATCCGGCCTGGTCCCAGGAGATCGCGACGAAGCTGGTCCCGGCCGAGCCCGGCCTGTTCCGGCTGCGGTCCGATCTCGAGCATGAGGTGCTGCGCACGTTGCCGGCCTCCTGCCGGACGGCGACCCGCTTCATGATCTCCAGTGAGATCTCGACGATCTACAAGAGGGGCGACCGGACCCGTAAGGTCCATCATCTTCTCTACGCTCCCGATCGGGAGGCCGCCGGACGGATCACGGCGGCGTTGGCCCGAATCGGCAACCTCGCCGCGGACGGGCGTCCCATCCTGGGCCTGGACTCCCGCGATCTGCTGGAGATCACCCTTGGTGGCGGGGCGGGCTGCTATCTGGTCCCGGCGCACGTGTGGACGCCCTGGTTCGCGGTTCTCGGTTCGAAGTCCGGGTTCGACGCCGTCGAGGACTGCTACGGCGACCTCGCCGATGAGGTCTTCGCCCTGGAGACGGGGCTTTCGGCGGACCCGGAGATGTTCTGGCGGATCTCCGGTCTCGACCGTTACCGGCTGGTGAGCAACTCTGACGCCCACTCCCCGCCGATGCTCGGCCGGGAGGCGACCGCGTTCACCTGCGACCTCGACTACTTCTCCATCGAGGCCGCGCTGCGCGGCGGGGAGGGCTTCGCGGGGACCGTCGAGTTCTTCCCGGAGGAGGGCAAGTACCACCTCGACGGGCATCGCAAGTGTGGGGTGGTCCTCACGCCGGACCAGACCCGGGAGGTCGGCGGACGCTGCCCCACCTGCGGCGGTGGCCTCACCGTCGGGGTCCTCAACCGGGTCGAGGCGCTGGCCGACCGGCGGCCCGGCCACCGCCCCGTCACGGCGCCCGGCGTCACCTCGCTGGTTCCGCTGCCGGAGGTCGTCGGGGAGGTCCTCGGCGTGGGTCCGAAGAGCAAGGCGGTCGCGGGTCAGGTGACGTCGTTGGTCTCCCGTCTGGGCCCGGAGCTCGACATCCTCGGCGACGTACCGCTCACGGACATCGCCGAGGCCGGATCGCCGGAGCTGGTCGAGGCAATCAGTCGCCTGCGCCGCGGGGAGGTGATCAGGCAGGCCGGATTCGACGGCGAGTACGGCGTCATCCGGTTGTTCGAGCCCCGGGAGCTCGCCCGGGACGGTGGCACCCTGTTCGACCTGGGATCCGGCGCGGCCGGTGGGCAGGACCGGATCGATACGGGACCCTCCCTCGACGAGGCGCTCGCGGCGCGGGCGCGCCCGGCCTCTGATGCCACGGTGGTGCCGGGGGACGCCACGGTGGTGCCGGGGGACGCCGCGGTGGCCGGCAGCCAGCTGTTCACGCCGGTTTCCGGCGAGACCCCGTCGGTACTCGACGGGCTGGATCCCGAGCAGCGGCTGGCCGCCTCGCACCTGTCCGGTCCGCTGCTCGTCCTCGCCGGACCGGGAACGGGCAAGACCCGTACGCTGGTCCACGCGATCGCACACCGGGTCGCTGAGCACGGGGTGCCGGCCGGGGAGTGCCTGGCGGTCACCTTCACCCGGCGTGCGGCCGGGGAGCTCGCCGAACGGCTCGCCGGCCTGCTGGGTGACGCCGCCGGACGGGTGCTCGCGACGACCTTCCACGGCCTCGGGCTCACGATCATCCGTGAGCAGCACGCGAAACTCGCCCGGGGCCCGCAGGTCCAGGTAGCGGACGACGCGGTGCGCGTGGAGCTAATCGCCGCGGCGCTGCACGGTGAGGGCGACGCCCGGATGCGCCGGCGGGTGGCGGCCGGTGTCGCCGAGCTCAAGCGGCACCGAGCGCTCGGCGAGGCGATCCGCGACCACGACCTGGTCGGGGCGCTCGCCCGTTACGACGCCGCGCTGCGCGATCGGGACATGGTCGACCTCGACGATCTGATCACCCTGCCGCTGACCCTGCTGCAGTCGTCCCCGGATCTCGCCGAGCACTACCAGCGGCGGTGGCGCCACGTCTGGGTCGACGAGTACCAGGACACCGACGAACTCCAGTACCGCCTGCTGGGGCTGTTGTGTCCCCCCACGGCCAACCTGTGCGTGATCGGCGACCCGGACCAGGCTATCTACAGCTTCCGGGGTGCGGACGTCCGGTTCTTCCTGCGGTTCGAGCAGGACTACCCGAGTGCCCGCCCGGTCGCCCTGACCCGCGGCTACCGATCCACCCGCACCATCGTGCGGACGGCGCTCGATGTGATCGCGCCCGCGAGTCTGGTCCCGGACCGGACCCTGACCGCCGTGCGGGGCGCCGAGGGCGACGGCCCGGTGCTGCTGCGGCGCTACCGCAGTGAGGCCGAGGAGGCGATCGCCGTCGTCGGCACGATCGACGCGGCGCTCGGCGGTACCTCGTTCCACGCGTTGGACTCGGGGGTGGACGGATCGGTCGACGCGGGGTTCTCCTTCGCGGACATCGCCGTGCTCTACCGGACCGCCCGCCAGGCCGAGCCGATCATGGAAGCGCTGGCCACCCGCGGTTTCCCGTTCCAGCGGCGCTCTCATCTCCCGCTCGCGGACGCTCCCGCGGTCGCCGGCCTGCTCGCCCTGCTGCAGGACCTGACGACCACGGGTCCGTCGGGTCCCGGCGTCCCGCGTCCGGTATCGGGTCTACTGCGCGACGCGGCGGCACGGGCCACCGATCTTGCCGAGGCGAGGAGAAGCGAGCTCGGCGCCGTGCCGTCCGACGGGTTCCCCGGCTTCTCCGGCGGGCGGGTGCCGACCGAGGCCGAGCTGCGCCTGGCGGTGGAGCTGCTCGCACCGGCCGCCGCAGCGGCCGGCAACGACCTGGCGGGTTTCCTCACGTCGGTCACGCTCGCCGCCGAGGTCGACGGGCTGGACCCGAGGGCGGACCGGATCTCGCTGCTGACCCTGCACGCGAGCAAGGGCCTGGAATACGGCCTGGTCATCATCGTCGGTTGTGAGGACGGGCTGCTGCCGATGCGGTTCGGTCCGGCCGGTGGGATTCCGGGCGGTGAGGCGCCGGGCGGTGGCGTCGGCGGAACCGCCGACGCCGGCACGAAGGACGCCGAGGCGGAGGAGCGCCGGCTCTTCTTCGTCGGCGTCACCCGGGCCAGGCATCGGTTGGTCCTCACCTCGGCGGCCAGCCGGCGGCGCGCCGGGTCGGTCGTGACGACCCGTCCCTCACCGTTTCTTGCGGATATCAGGCCGGCTTTGCTGTCCTCTGCCCCGGCCGAGGGCGTCCCGGCCGAGGGCGGGCGGCGTCGGCCGCGCCGGCCGGCACCGGGCAAGCAGCTGCGACTCCTCTGAGCCGCTGGGCCGGAGCCACCGGGCCGGCACTCGCGCGGCCCGGCGGCTCAGCGCTTGCGCAACACCATCGCGAGGTTCCAGGTCACAATCTCGCGGGCACCGGGAATCCTGAGAATCACCTTCGCCCAGTCGGGTAGATAGCGCGGCATCGCGTCGAGGATCTCGACGTCGGGCCGCCGCTTCGCCCAGGCGAGGGTGTCGGCCACCGACACCGGGAACAGAGTCTTGCCGTAGATGTTCTTCGGCGCCTTGCCCTTGCGGCGTTCGAACCTTGCCGCCGCCCGGTCGCCACCCAGATAGTGCCAGGGTGCGGTCTCGTGGCCGCCCCAAGGGGACAGCCAGTTCGTGTAGCTCAGGAAGATGAGCCCGCCGGGGCGGGTCACCCGGGCCAGCTCGGAGCACATCCGCCATGGGTCGGGAACGTGTTCGAGCACGTTTGACGTGTAGCAGAGATCAACGCTTCCGGAGAGGAACGGTAGGTCCAAGGCGCTGCCCCGGACCCGGCCGGGAACCTCGAGGCCACCGGCCTCCATCTCCGAGACGTCCGGCTCGACCCACACATACCGGGCGCCGGCGTCGAGGAAGGCTGAGCGGAAGTAACCTGGGCCGCCGCCGACGTCGAGGACGAGCTGGCCGGTCAGGGAGGTGTACCGCATCAGCTGGCGCACGGAGTCCGCGGCGATCAGCGAGTAGAAGCCGGCCGGGTCGACGGGCTCCTTGCGGTGCGCGAGGAACAGCGTCTTCGAGCGCGACAGTCCGAACCCGGAATAGGGCAGGGCGCGCACCAGCGGACCCTCCTCCTTGGTCCGCTGGCGGGGAGTGGCCGCCGCGGAGGGCGTCGGGGCCTGCCTCGAGCCCGCGGGGGGAGCCGTGGAAGCCGCAGCCGTGGACGCGGTGGAGGTCGCCGCGGATGCCGCCGTGTCAGACATGCTGGGGACGATAACACCACGGCTGCGGGCCTTCGGCGGGCGGCGGGAGCCGCCCGGGCCGCCAGTCGGATCCGCCTCGGCCGTGGCGTGGCGTGGACCCCCGGTCCGGAGTGGCCCCGACGTCCGCCCGGTCTCCCGGCTCCGATGCGCAGAGCAGGAACATATCGCGCTTGTTGTGGAATTATCCAGGTTCCGAGGTTTATTGTTTACGTGTTGGATGCTCCTTTGGCCCGTTGGTACTTCTTCGTTCCCTGAACCCGGCGACGTGTGTTCCCGGCGATCCTGAGGACTGGTGATGGTGGTAGCGCACCCGGTTCCGCTGGCAGGCCCGACTATCTTCCGAGAAACTGGACCATTTGGACTTTCCGGGATATTAGTGATTATTCCGCCCGCCTGGCCGATCGCCGCGGCTCAGGGCATGGGCGACTAGGCCGCGGGGATGCCGCAGATCTATGAAAGTCCCGACTTGCCTTCGCCTCCCGTCTCGGGGGCGTTATCTCCGGCCTGGCGACACGTTCTTGATCAGCCTATGGGGATGCGGGCCGAACTGGACCGCCTGCGCCGCCACGCGCCCTTTTACGACGCGACGGTGGACGAGATCGACGGCCGCCGGATACGGATCGGTGATCACTGGCTCGCCGATTTCGCGTCGTGCAACTACCTTGGCCTCGATCTCGACCGGGAGATCATCGAGGCGGTCCCGGAGTACCTGGACCGCTGGGGCACCCACCCGAGCTGGTCGAGGCTGATCGCCAGCCCGCAGATGTACGACGACATCGAGCGCACGCTCGCCGCTCTCCTCGGTGCCGAGGACGCGCTGCTGCTCCCGACCATCACCCACATCCAGCTGTCGGTGCTGCCCGCCCTCGTGGGCAAGGGGGCCCTCTTCGTCGAGGTGCACGCCCATCAGACGGCGCATGACGGCGCGGTCGTGGCCGCGGCCCACGGCGCCGTCGTGGCGCGCTTCCGCGAGGACCGGCTCGACCGGCTGGAACGCCGGCTGCGGGCGAGCCCCCACCCCCGGGTGGTGTGCGTCGACGGCGTCCACAGCATGACCGGAAACGGCCCGCCGCTCGCCGAACTCGCGGCGCTCACCCGTGCGCACGACGCCCTGCTCTACGTCGACGACGCCCACGGGTTCGGTGTCGTCGGCGAGCGTGATGCCGCCGCGTCGAGCCCCTACGGCAGCCGCGGCAACGGAATCGTCCGCCATCTCGGCGAGACCTACGACGATCTCGTCCTGGTCGGCGGTTTCTCGAAGGCGTATTCGTCGCTGCTCGCCTTCGTCGCCTGCCCCACGGAGGTGAAGGAGTATCTGAAGTCCACCGCGGGCCCGTACGTCTTCTCCGGCCCGTCGCCGGTGGCGTCCCTGGCGACCGGGCTGGTCGGGCTGCGGGTCAACGCGGAACGCGGGGACGCCATCCGTGCCCGGCTGTACCGCCTGACCAGCCGGTTCCTCGACGGCCTGCGCGGGCTCGGCCTGTTCACGCTCAACGCCAGCGGCTTTCCGATCATAGAGCTTCCCCTGGTCGACGCCGCGCAGGCCGAGCCGTTGGGCCGGTTTCTGTTCGAACGGGGGATCTTCGCGAGTGTGGTGCCGTTCCCGGTCGTTCCCCGCGAGCAGGTCGGGGTGCGCATCCAGGTCACCGCGGCCAACACCGACGTCGAGATCGATCATCTGCTGGCCGTCCTGGCCGAGGCGGTCGAGCGGTTTCCCCTGGTATCGGTCCCGCAGGCCCGCGCCGGCGACTGAACCCCAGCTCGCCGGAGGTGAGGTGACGGAGACCCCGGACGGCGCCCTAGGCCAGGGGTCCCCGCATTGCGCCGGAGGCGCCATGCGGGGCAAGGCGGGCGACCGGGTACCGGTCCCGGTTGAGGCGGACGTCGGCATCCCGGACGCGGGCCAGAACGGCGAGGAAATCGGCCCGCGGAATCTCCACCGCACCCAGGTCGATCAGATGCGGGGTCGCGATTTGCACGTCCAGCAGCATCCCGCCGGCCGCGGTGAACCGGGCGTCGAAGTCGGCCAGAGCTACTTTGGAGGCGTCGGTCCGGGTACGGAACATCGATTCACCGACGAACACGCCGCCGACGCCCACTCCGTACATGCCGCCGACCAGCTCGTCGCCCTCCCAGACCTCGATGCTGTGCGCCCAGCCCAGGGCGTGCAGCTCGGCGTAGCCCTCGACCAGTTGGGGAGTGATCCACTCGGAGGTGCCGCCGCGGCGGCAGCCACGGACGACGTCGACGAAGCGCTCGTCGACGGTGGTGGTCCACCCACAGTTACGTAGCCGCTTGCGCAGTGTCCGGTTGACCCGCAGCCGGCCGATCGGGATCACTGCCCGGGGGTCGGGGCTCCACCAGGGCAGGTCCAGCCCACCGGGGCGGTGCGGGGGCAGATGGGGGATGCGTCGGGCGGCCACCGCCGCCCGCAGGATCTCGCGCAGCCACCCCCCGCCCCCGCGGGTCCCGCCGCTCTCGTCGTCCCCGTGAGCCTCGCCGCCGCCGTCGGCCTCGCTCGCCGGCCAAGGGAAGGCACCGGCCCGGTAGGCGCCGATCAACGTCGCCGGATCCAGCTCACCGCCGACGGCGACCGGGGCCTGGCGTGGGCTGGTCAGCAGCGAGAGCCCGTCCCATACGGTGGGGCCGAGATCGCGGGGCGGCGCCGTCAGCGCCACGACTTGACCGCCGGCGTCCGATCCGGGGTGACTGGGGCGTTCAGCACGGCACTCTCCATCGTCGGGGAGAGATCGCCGGGACATTCCTCCGTCCGGCCGATCGTCTCCGGATCGATCATGCCAGCCGACGGCGCCCGTCGCCGCAGTTGCTCGGTCACCTGCTCGGATGGGCCCGGATGGCCGAGGAAATAGCCCTGAGCCAGGTCGCAGCCGAAATCCCGCAGCATCCGCATCGCCCCGGCGGTCTCCACGCCCTCGACGACGATGCGCAGGCCGAGCGCGTGGGCGAGTCCAACCGTCGAACGGACGATCGCCTCGGCCCGGCCGTCGACCTCCATGCGTTGGATGAATGATTTGTCCAGCTTCAGCACGTCGACGGGCAGCTCCCAGAGCCTGGCCAGGGAGGAGTACCCGGTGCCGTAGTCGTCGACGGCGATTCCGATCCCCAGGTCGCGCAGCTCCCCGAGTACGGCGGCCGTGCGGACCCGGTCGAGCATCAACGTGGTCTCGGTGATCTCCAGCTCGAGTGCCGTCGGGCTCAGCCCGAAGCCGGAGAGCATGCCGCTGACCTGTTCGGGAAAGCCACGGTCCAGCAGGTCCGAGGCGGACAGGTTCACCGCCACCGCGACGTCGAATCCGGCGGAGTGCCACTGCCGGCACTGGCCCAGGGCGGTCTCCAGCACCTCGATGGTCAGCATCCGGATGAAACCGGCCTGTTCGGCCAGGGGGACGAACTCCTCTGGCCCGAGCAGGCCGCGGCGGGGATGCCGCCAGCGGACCAGGGCCTCTACGGCGTTCGCCTGCCCGGAATCGAGGTCGACCTTGACCTGGTAGTGCACCTCCAGCTGGCCGGTGCCGAGCGCCGCGCGTAGGGACTCGATCATGTCGAGGCGGACGAGGCTGTTCACGTCGGACCCGGGACGGTAGGACTCCACGCCGGTGCGGCCCGACTTCGCGGCATACATGGCCACATCGGCGCGCTGCAGCAGGGTGTGGGCGTCCTCGGCGTGGTCGGGGTACACGGCGGCGCCGATGCTCGCGCCGACGTGCAGGGTCACCCCGCCGACGTCGAAGGGATCGTCGAGCACGGCCAGCACCCGGTCGGCGACGCGTTTCGCGGCCTCGATGTCCGAGTGTTCGAGCAGGACCGCGAACTCGTCGCCGCCCAGGCGGGCATGCAGGTCGCCGGGACGCAGGGCGTCGGAGATACGGGTTCCGACCTGCGCCAGCAGCGCGTCGCCCACCTGATGCCCCAGCGAGTCGTTGATCTCCTTAAACCGGTCAAGGTCCAGCAGGAGGAGTGCGAAGGTGTCCACCCCGGTGGCGTGCTGCTCGGCCTTCGTCAGCCGTTCGATGAAGCCACGCCGGTTCGCCAGGCCCGTCAGCTCGTCGGTGCGGGCCAGCGCTTTGCTCTCGGCGAGCTGCTGGACCTCGATGAAGGTGAACGCGGCGCGGGCCAGTGCCGTCAGCACCGTGGCCGCGGCGAGCCCAACGGTGATCTTTGGCAGCTGGACCGCGGCGCCGAGGACGAGCAGACCGAGCGCGATCACGGTGAGCACCAGCGGGACCGCGATGACGCCCCAGCCGGACATCTTGGCCGGTGGGTGCCAGCGCGGTCGCTGCCAGGCGGCCAGGGCCGGCATGAGCACCGAGAACAGCCACAGCGTGCTGAGGAGGCCGGACCCGGGGTCCCTGTCCGTGGTGACGCTGACCAGTAGGAGCGAGTCGGCTATCGCGAAGCCCACCAGCCCGATGCCCAGCAGCCACCACATCCGGCCGGGATGCCAGCCCAGCAGACTGAACACTGTGACGATCAGCAGGATCAGCAGCAGGTCGGCGAGCGGATAGATCAGGTTCACCGTCATCGTCCACGCGCTGTAGCGCGGATACGAGTTCGCCATCGCCACGCCGATGCCGCTGGTCAGCGCGGCTACGCCGAGCAGGCCGACGAGCGCGTCCATCCAGACGCTCGTGTGCAGCCGGAGCACTCTTCTGCGTAGCAGGAGGATGACGGCGACATAGCACGCCGGATAGAAGAGCAGCCAGCCGAGATCGGCCAGCGACGGCCCGAGGTCGTCGTCCTGCCGGCCGGCGACCGCCGTGTTGTAGTAGATCGTCGCGCATCCGTAGCTGACGAGCCCGGTGCCGAGCAGCGCCCAGGGCAGGCGTTCGCCGCGGATCAACACCGCCCGCGACAGGCAGATCAGGCCCGAGCCGAGGGCGACGCCGTAACGCAGCGACCCGGTCTCGTTGCCGATGCGGGGCACGGTGACGAACGCGGAGACGGACAGGTAGACCGTGGCGACGATCAGGACGAGCTGGGCGGCCCGGATCAGACGGAACCGGCGCGGGGGAGGGGGAGAGGCGGTCAACCGGTCATCCCCCCGCAGAGTGGTGGGAGCCTGCGCACGTGCCCGGCATCGTGCCGACGGCCATCGCCCGGTGCCGCGGCGACGACACCCGCGGCACCGGCGGCCGCCTTGCCGGCCGGTTCGCCGAAAAAGATGATCTTTCATGGGTGTGCCGTGGGCGGGCGATGGTGGCGGCTCCCCCTCCGGCCCCTCTCCGGTGCGGCCATGGTGCCGACCCCGCAGGCCCGGTAATCGACCACCGCCGGTGGCGACCGGTCGTGCGGGAGGGACAGGGCTACCTCCGTCGAGGGAAAGGGTACGGACACCCCGGAGGTCCCGCCACTCGGGCCTCATGTGACCATCATGACGGAGGCTTGGCCGGGCATGCCTACATTCTCGTACATCTTGGTCTCTTGTCATTTATATGCAAAAATTTGTCGCGATTTGCTGGTGTGGCGTTGGGTTCAGGTGGGGTGACCGTGCGCAGGCGTGGCCGTGTCGTCGACTCATCACGTCAGGGCGGCCCGATCGTGGTCACTGCGGCGGGAGGCTGCCGTCGCGAGACATGGTAGGAAAATGTCGGTCATGTCCCACTTCCCGCGCTGGAGGCGGGGGAGGAGCGCACATGCGGATCGGTCTGCAACTACCCGACTTCACCTCCCCGCACGGTTCCGGGCGGCTCGGGGAGGATCTGGCCGAGGTGGTCCGCGTGGCGGACACGGTCGGATTCGACTACCTGGCCGTCATGGACCACTTCTTCCAGATCGCGATGGTCGGTCCGGCCGAGAACGATATGCTGGAGGCGTACCCGACGCTGGGTTTCCTGGCCGCCCACAGCCGCCGCGCGAAGCTGCTGACCCTGGTCACCGGGACGGTCTACCGGGAGCCCGGCGCCCTGGCGAAGATCGTCGCGACGCTGGACGTGCTCTCCGGCGGGCGAGCCTGGCTGGGCATCGGCGCCGCCTGGTACGAACAGGAGGCGGTCGGTCTCGGTCTGCCGTTCCCGCCGCTGGCCGAGCGGTTCGAACGGCTCGAGGAGACGCTGCAGATCTGCCTGCGGATGTGGAGCGGTGACGAGAGCCCCTTCTCCGGCCGGTACTACCAGTTGGCCCGTCCACTGAATTCGCCGCGGCCGCTGACGCGGCCGCATCCACCCATCCTGATCGGTGGGGGTGGCGAAAAGAAGACGCTGCGTCTCGTCGCCCGGTACGCACAGGCGTGCAACCTCTTTCCCGGTCCCGATCTGGCGCGCAAGCTCCAGGTGCTGCGCGAACACTGTGAACGCGAGGGTCGGAACTACGACGACATCCTCAAGACCGTGGTCTTCTCCTTTGACGTCGGAGCGAGGGGGGAGAATGTGGAGAGGATTCTCGACGAGCTGAACGACCTGGCCGAACTCGGTGTCCAGGCGGTTCTCGGTGGCGTGCGCGACGTCTGGCACGTCGAGCCTCTGCACATACTCGGTGAAAAGGTGATTCCGCGGGTCGCCGGGCTCGCCGAGATCTCCTGACCCTCTGGGTGGCCGGCCCGTCGGCCGGCCCGGCACCGGGGGCCACCGACGGCCCGGCTGGATGCCAGGGTGAACTCCGCGCGCACAGCCGAGCGGCGGTGGCTGCTGCACCGGATGCTCGCGCCGCACCGGCGCGTCCGGGCGGTGCGCGAGTTCGACGAGGTCTATCGCACCCTGCGGGAGACCGCCCCGGCCCCCGGCACCCCGGCGTTCAGGCCTCGCCCTGGGCGCGGTGCGTACCTAGCCGCCCCGTTTCGTCTATGACAGAGGTAGCAGTAATATTTCTGGTAGCAGTAATATTTCTACTACCTCTGTCGTAATCCGGGGTGGATTTCTCTGTCTGTGACGGCTCGTGGTGCGGACATCGCGAGATGACGATCGGGGCGACCGTGGGGCCAACGGAGATCAACGGACTGCCGGCGCACGTCTTGCTCGTGCATGTGGTTGTCATCCTCGTGCCGCTGGCGGCGATGCTGGTGGTGTTGTCCGCGGTGTGGCCGGCGGCGCGGCGCCGGCTGGGCGTCATCACCCCGCTAGTTGCTCTGGTCGCGCTGGTGAGCGTGCCGCTCACCACCCATGCGGGGGAGTGGCTCGAGGCACGCGTGCCCTCGAACGAGCTGGTCCGCCGGCACGCCGAACTCGGCGACACCCTGCTGCCCTGGGCCGCCGGGCTGTTCGTCGCGGCCGTGGTGCCGTGGGTGCTTGCACGCCGCTCGGCCGCCACCGGAACGGAAACAGCTCCGGCGCGCACCGCGACCGGTTCCGGCCGGACGCTGCTCGTGGCGGTTCTCGCCGTGCTCAGCCTTGTCGCCGCCGCCGGTTCGGTCGTGCAGGTCTACCGGATCGGCGACAGTGGTGCCCAGGCTGTCTGGCACGGCAGCTTCAGCCGGACTCCCCTCCTGGTTACCCAGAGCGCGTCGGCGCAGCCAGTCGTCGAGTGAGGGCTCACCGCTGTCGAAGGCCGACAGGTCGTCGGAGGCAGTGATTGGTCTGGGGGCCGAGTAGCCGCTCACTCGAAGATGGATTCTTCGGCGAACAGGCGCTCCAGCCGGGGCTTGGCAGTCACCGGGCGGTCGAGGACGGCGAGGGACTCTACCCACGTCTCGTTCTCCGGCAACCCGCGACCAAACTCGGCTGCTGGTGTGAGAAGGCGGCCGGATCGGTGGAGAGACGGCGGGGCGTCGATGACGGCCCGGCGTGCTGCGGGCAGGTCGAGGGTGTCGGTGTCCGCGACGTCGTGCGAGCCGACAATTCGGCCAACCCTACCGTTACGTTAGAGTTGGATGTATGTGGATGGAGTCACGTCGCCAACGGAACCGATCCCCACTGCCCTGGTCGGCAACCCGCCATCATCCGGCTTCGCCTGCCGACGAGTGCCCCCTTGCAGGCGAGGAGTAATCGTGCCGTTTTTTGGCTTTAGTCGGGACGCAGTCTGGGGACGTTTCAAAGCGGCATGGCTGGCGGGTCCCACCGCGGATCTGCTGGCTGGTCTGGTGGTCGCCCTGGCCCTGATTCCTGAGGCGATCTCGTTCTCGGTCATCGCCGGGGTGGATCCCAAGGTGGGTCTTTACGCTTCGTTCTCGATGGCAGTGATCATTGCGATCGCGGGCGGTCGCCCAGCGATGATCTCGGCGGCAACAGCGTCGATGGCGCTCGTCATGGTGCCGCTCGTCCGGGATCACGGGGTCGAGTACCTCTTCGCGACGACGGTCGTGACCGGCGTCGTACAGATAATTCTCGGGCTGGTCGGGGCAGGCCGGCTGATGCGTTTCGTGCCGCGTCCGGTCATGGTCGGATTCGTCAACGCGCTCGCGATCCTCATCTTTCTCGCGCAGCTTCCTCATATTGCGGGTGAGACCTGGGTGGTCTATTCAATGATCGCCGCCGGTCTGGCGGTGATCTACCTCTTCCCCCGGATCACTCATGTCGTGCCAGCACCGCTGGTCGCCATCATCGGCATCGCGGTGGTCGCGACGGTCTGCCACATCGAGGTACCGACCGTGGGCGACATGGGAGATCTCCCGGATGTGTTGCCCGTCCTGAGGCTACCCGACGTGCCGTTCACGTTCGAAACGTTTCGCATCGTCGCGCCCTACGCGTTCACGCTTGCCGCGGTGGGTCTGCTGGAGTCGTTGCTGACCGCGCAGATCGTGGACGACATGACCGACACCCGATCAGACAAGGACGCCGAGTGCCGCGGCCAGGGACTGGCGAACATCGGCACCGGTTTCCTTGGCGGCATGGCGGGCTGCGCCATGATCGGGCAATCGATCATCAATGTGAAGTCCGGGGGACGGACGAGACTGTCCACCTTCAGCGCGGGCCTGTTCCTGCTGATCCTTGTCACCGCGCTCGGTGACGTCGTCTCCATCATCCCGATGGCGGCGCTCGTCGCCGTCATGATCATGGTGTCGATCAGCACGTTCGACTGGGCGAGTATCAGCCCGCGGGTACTACGGAGTGTGCCGCGCAGCGAGACCCTGGTCATGGTGGTCA
>NZ_CDXDOR010000002.1:105209-114097 GCF_978021225.1 Frankia sp. CeTa3Moorea
ATGGTCGCCACGGGCAACCTCGCGCTCGGGGTTCTGGCCGGAGCGCTGTTGGGCGCGGTGTTCTTCGCCCGCCGGGTGGCGCAGATCGTCCGGGTGGCCGATGTCCTCGATCCCGACGGGGGAATCCGTGTCTATGCACTGACCGGGGACCTGTTCTTCGCCTCGACTAACGAGCTCGTCCATTCCTTCGACTACACCGACCCCACGCCCAGGGTCGTCATCGATCTCACCGATGCCCACATCTGGGACACCTCCGCCGTGGCCGCACTGGAGGCAGTCGCGGCGAAGTACCGCAGCCGTGGTGTCGACGTCGAGATGGCCGGGTTGAACGAGGCCAGCTCCGACCTGCACCGGCGCACTGCCGGACAGTTCGCCACCCATCACTGACCCGGCATCCCGGGAAAGTCCCCAGCCGGGTCTCGGAGCCTGCCGGAGGGAGCCTGCCGGAGCACCGGCGTAGCGCCCGACAGGGCGCCGCGGGACGCGCTGGTGTAGGGCGCACACCATCGTACGTCGAGGCCAGGAGCTTCCGGAAACTCAACCCTTACGTTACGGTACAGTTCGTCCTCGTCGGCGTTTGCCCGAAGTGGTGCGACAAGGGGTCCTGGGCCTGACGGAACAGCAACAGGCACGGGCGGGGAGCACGGGCACCGCCGGGCTCGGAGGAGTCACGTCCATCTGCGGAGTCGGGGGTCAGGCGTGGGGCGTCGCCGTGAACAGGCCGGCGGTACGTCCCGCCGGTGGAGACTCGGGCTGCTCGGCGCCGCTGCGGCCACCATGGTGGTGGTACTCGTCCTCCTAGTCGTGGTGGGCGGCTCGGAGGAACAGCCTGAGCCGCCTATGGAGACGCCGCAGACACCGGCCGCCCCTGCGATGGGTAGTGGCCTGGCCTGGCCGTCCGGTACGAACGCGAACCCCCCACAGGACATCCGCGCCTGGGAGACATGGCTCGGCCGCCCGACGGACGTGGCCGTCGTGTTCACCGCCCGGAGGAGCTGGCAGACGATCACCCGCGACGACTGGCCGATGAGCAGCTTCCGGCCGAACGCCTACCAGGGGATGCTGTCGGTGGCCCAGCCACTGTTTCCCGAGGACGGCAATGAGGCGGCGTGCGCGCGGGGCGAGTACGACCAGCAGTGGGCGGCATTCGGCCAGACGCTGGTGCGCAATGACAGGCCGGACGCGATCGTCCGCCCTGGCTGGGAGTTCAACGGCACCTGGTTCTGGTGGGCCCCACGGGATACCGAGGTGTGGAAGCAGTGCTTCCGGAAGGTAGTGACGGCGATCAGAAGCACGGCGCCGCACGTGCAGATCGACTGGAACATGACCGGACACCGGAACCGGATGCAGAACGGTGGCCGGGTATGGGACGCCTACCCCGGAGACGACGTTGTCGACATCGTGAGCATCGACGCGTACGACTCGTATCCGGCGTCCACAAGCCAGGAGACCTTTGACGACAACTGCAACAGTGACTCGGGAGCGTGTACCGCCAGCAGGTTCGCCCGGCAGCACAGCAAGCAGTTCGCGGTACCAGAATGGGGGATGGACCATAGGAAAGGCGGCGGCGGAGACAACCCGTACTACATCGAGAAGATGTACGAACTGTTCGCGTCCAACCAGGATATCCTTGCCTACGAGGCGTACTACAGTGTCGGCGCCCAGGAGGCAGAGAACGTGCAGTCGGCCCTCACGCCCGACCTCAACCCAAACGCCGCGCAGCGGTATCTCGAACTGTTCGGCAAACCCGCGACCGTGCCGTCCTCGATGGCCACAGGGTGACCTTCCTCTCTTGACCGGCGGAACCTCAAACGCGAGTTTGTCGCCGGGGACCCGTGGTTTCAGGCGCGGCTCGTCGGCGACCAGGAGGAGTTCCGGCGGCGGCTGGCCTCCGGCCGTGGCTGGACCTGATCGCCGAGGTGGCCGGCCGTGGGGTCGAGGTCCGCCGTGTCCGGATTGTGGCGGAGCTGGTGTCCCAACCAGCGCACCGCCGCATTCCTCATTGAGGAGTCCGTTCTGCGCAACGGCTTCGGCGGGCCGGCGGTCATGCGCGGCCAGTGCGCGCACCTGGCCGAGGTCACGACGTGGCCCGCAGTGTCCCTTGGCGTCATTCCCGCCTCTTGCGATCGTGGCCTGGCCAGCCCAGTCGAGGATTTTTGGATCTTCGATAACGATCAGGTGAACGTTGAACTGGTCTCGGGATTCCTGACGGTTACCCAGCCGACCGAGATCGCCCTCTACGCGCAGATGTTCGCTCGTTTGAGTGAGATCGCCGGCTACGGCGACCGGGTCGTCGTCGTCACCGCGGATGCGGAGCACGGCGTCCCCGAGCATGCGGACTACGACGCGGTCGTGGTCACCGTCGGGGCGTGGGACCTTGCGCCAGCGTGGCTGGAGCAGTTGACCGGTGACGGTGTGCTCGTCGTGCCGCTGCAGATGAACACGTTCACCCGTTCGCTGGCCTTCCGCCGGTCGGGGGAGCACTGGGCGAGCACGTCGGCGCAGCTATCTGTCCGCCGCCACACAGGCTGTCCTCGCCCGTGCGGCGGCTCGCGCGTGTCTTCCCGAGGACTGACCCACGGACGACACCACCCTGCGCTGGTTCCCCTCTGATCGGCTGGGCGCGCCTCCCCGGCCACCCGACCGTTTTCGCTGCCGTTGCGGCTCTTGCTGGCCAGCGCTTCCACGGCTGTTCTCACCGGCCTGTCGGCGGTGGATGTCTCACCGGTTCGTCATTTCCCTACCAGGGCATACCGGGGTTGCCCGCACGTGCGCTGCGCCGTCCAACAGCGCCAGCGGCGCAGCGCACAGGACGGAGAGTGGGACCTCCAGGTCACACCTACGGCGACGGGAAGACGACGGCGGGTCAGGGTTTCCGACGCTGCTTGCCCGCCCGTCTTGCGTCCGTCCAGTCAGCTACCAGTTCAGCCTCGGGGTACAGCCCATGAGGGTCCAGGAGGTTCCTCGGCACGGCGGAGCAGGCCTTTCCTGCGGCTGTCACTAGAGGTTCCGCCTGGCCAGGAGCTATCGCGGTCGCGGCCTCGACTGCCAGGTCGATTGTCTTGTCGGCCGCCGCATAGACCGCCCCAACGCTCATGACAGCCACCGTCTCCGCGAATGTGCGCAGGTCGTCTGCGATTCTCCCCGCAGCCTCGACCCCCTTCTCCATACCGGTCTCCACCGCCTCGCCCGCCAGATAGCCGGCGGCCGCGCCCAACGCCGCCCCGGCGATCGCCGTCGTCGGCCCGGCCGGCGCGCCGACTACACCGCCAACAACACCACCGACGGCCTTTCCTACCCCACCTCCGACGCCGGCCTTGAACGCTCCCATCGCACGCTTACGGCCATCCCTAACCATGGCAGGGCCTCTCCGCCAGCCCGGTGGTCCGAAGCTGGTCGATCGTGTCCTTCCGCGTGCTGGCCACGGCGTCGTCCAGTTCGGGAACACGGCGGTGCTTGAACTTCGCCGTCGCGCTGTTGAGGATCAGGCCCGCGTCCTTCCGTCCCGCACGGACCGTCGCCCCAGATGTCCTGTAGCCGAGATACCCGGCACCGACTAGTGCAGCGAGCCAGGCCGCGGGAACAACCGCAGCGCCCGCGCCTCCCCCCGCTGCGGCCGTTTCCGCAGCGATGCCGGCACCGGCAGGGACCGCCGCAGCGGCCTGAGCCGCGTTCCTCTTGAGCCACTCCCGAACAGCTGCCACATAACCGCCGGCAGCGATGAGATCGGCGATGATCTGGTCGCGGAGCTCATCACGTATAAGCTTCCACAGAAGGGAGTCCTCCAGCTCGACGACCTCACCTGCGGGGTCCTTGAGCTCCACGTTGACCGGCTCAGTGCCAGCGGCTTCCGCCTCGGCGTTGAGGAACTCCTCGATCTCCTTGATCGCCGCCTTCACAAACTCGACCAGGTGCCGGTCAACCGCTGCCAGCCCTGCTGCCAGCTCGGCGAGCACCCTGTTCACAGGCCTCTCGCCATCCGCGTTGACGTCCGGGTTAGTGGTCGTGGCCAACCGGGAAACAAGTGCCTTGATGGTATCCAGGTTCACCCCGAAGTCGCCCAGAGAAGCCGCCGCGATCCGCCGATCGAACTGCGCATCGAAGATCTCGGTCTCCCCGTGCGCCATCGCCTGCAACTCCAGGACGAGAGTCGTAAACCTGGCCGTCGCGGCGTCCTCGACGCTCGGTCGGAGCTCATCCACAACGAGTCTCCTGTCTTCTGAGCAAGAACGATCCGTAGTAGATCGCTTTCCCATGGTCAGGTAATCCGATGTGGGTGTCAATAGGGCGAGATTTGATCCAGTTCTGTGCGTACGTGCTACTCTGGACAGGTGAGTGTGCTGGGCGCCGCCATCAAGGAAGCACGGGAGGCCCGCGGCCTGAGTCGAGCCGAGTTGGCCAGACAGGCGGGCATCACCCCTCTCTACATGGACAAGATCGAGCAGGGCGCTCGTCGTCCGTCTCCGCCCAAGCTGGCCGCTCTCGCCAAGGTCCTGCAGGTCAGCACGGCCGAGCTGATGACCCGCGCGGCGCTGCTCGACGCCAGCACCGCCTCCACCAGCGACGAACTCATCAGACGTCTACTCAGGGCGGCAGCCACCGGGGCGGGCGCGCAGGCCGCGCTGAAACTTGTCGGAGCTGTAACTCCGATGGCTTCGATCATGGCCGTCGGGATCCCGCGGCGCTCGATCCCGGCTGCGGCCCAGGCGACCGGAACACTGTTCCCAGGCAGCGTCGTGGCAGTCGCCGCCGGCAGCCTGGTTGCGGGATACGTCCAGCACCGGCAGCAGCGCGCTACCACGCAGAACTCTGATGCCCGGGTACCCGCCCCTCAGCCTGAGATAGCCAACCCACGCCAGGAGTTGCTGGAGCACATTGCCACGCTCACCGACGAGGAGATCGAGGCGATCCTCCTCCTCGCCCGCGAGGCAGTCACCAGCGACGACACCTGAAGCGCCTCATCCCTCCGTGCCACCGGGCGGCGGGGCCGCGCGGGGTCTGCTGCCGCCAGCGGGCGAGGGATGCGAGGGAGACCCGGGCGTAGCGGGCGAGGAAGGCGAATGAGCAAAATCTCAGCAATCAACCTTGATCAGGTCGCCGATCTGGCGGAAGTGATTGCCGGCACCTCCGCGAAGCCTCCGCGCTCCGTACAGTAGCCGCCCAGTCACCTCGCTGCGTGGATGCTGTACGTGCCCCCGGTCCGCGAGGCGCTGGTCGATGCGCTGCGCCATCTCGACCAGCCCGAACGGGTCCCGTCGCGACCACAGCCGCGGACCTCGCCGAACCTGACCAGCACCTGGACGCCACCCTGGCCCGCTGGCTTCCCCTGACCCGCGCCGGCGCTGGTCGTCTCGGACTGGGCCAGTTGTCCCTCGTCTGGCCGCCCCTGGACCGCACCGCCACAGGCCACGAAGACAAGATCATCCTCCCCGGGCGTCCCAACCGGCTCTACCCACCCGAGCCCATGCCCCCCGCCGACGGCGACCACCAGCTGCACGCGGCCTGGCTCTCGGCTGATTCCACCTGCGGTCCTGCTACCCGAGGGGCGCCGCTCCGGCGACCCGGTCATCGTCCGCCCCTCCTCGCGGCGTCACGGCGTCTGCAGACTAACCGCGCCGCGCTGAAGGTCACAAGTCTGATGGTGGACGGATCCGATTGGCCGCCCCGGCATCGGGTGGTGTAGTGTAACGATCATGATGCACACAGGCATTGCGTCGATGAGGCTCCGCAGCTGCCGCTGACGGCGGCGCCCACGAGCATCACTTCTCCGGCTGTCCGCCGTCCCGGTCCACCGCCGGGCGGCTGTTCGAGCTTGCCCGGCTCCCACCGAGCCGCGGAGTTCTTCTGTGTCCATCATCCCTACCAATCCGTCGACCATGCCCCGGGGCGACCAGGATCCTCCCGACGAGCCCATCCCCGTGCCCGCCGGCGAGGCGCTCACGGCCGGTCGGCACGCGCACCTGCGGGCCGAGAACGTCAGCGTCACCTTCGGTGGGCGGCAGATCTTGCACAACGTGTCGCTCACGGTCTCGGCCCAGTCCCGCCTGGCGGTCGTCGGGGAAAACGGCCGCGGCAAGACGACCCTGCTGCACGTCTTGGCCGGGCTGCTGACGCCCGACACCGGTTCGGTGCACCGGGTCGGCACCATTGGCTTGGCCGAGCAGATGCTGCACGTCGAGGAGGGCCGGACCGTCGGCACCCTCACCGCCCAGGCCCTGCGCAGCTCACATGCGGCCGTACGGGCCCTGGACGCGGCGGCCGACGAGCTGGCCCGCGGCGTGCAGGGAGCCGAACAACGCTACGCCGCCGCCCTGGAGGTCGCCACCGACCTGGATGCCTGGGACGCCGAGCGGCGGGTCGACATCGCCCTGGAGGCGCTGAGCGCGTGCACCGACCGCTCGCGCCTGCTCAGCACGTTGTCGGTCGGCCAGCGCTACCGGGTCCGCCTGGCCTGCCTGCTCGGCGCGCGGTACGACGTGCTGCTGCTCGACGAGCCCACCAACCACCTCGACGCCGACGGGCTGGCGTTCCTGACCGGCCGGTTGCGCGCCCACCCGGGTGGCCTGGCCCTGGTCAGCCACGACCGCGCGCTGTTGCGCGACGTCGCCCACGAGTTCCTGGACCTGGACCCCAGCGAGGACGGCGGCGCCCACCTGTACGCCGGCGGCTACGACGGCTGGCGGGAGGGACGCCGCCGCGACCGGGAGCGCTGGGAGCACGACTACACCGCGCAGCAGGTCGAGCACCGCCGCTTGCAGGTGGCCGTGCAGCAGGCCCGGGACCGGCTCAGCACCGGGTGGCGCCCGGACAAGGGCACCGGCAAGCACCAACGCCAGTCACGGGCGCCGGGCGTCGTGCAGGCGCTGAACCGCGACCGCGAGGCCCTCGAGGCGCACCGCATCACCGTGCCCGAGCCGCCGCCGTCGCTGCGTTGGCCTGACCTGTCGGTGCGCCGCGGCGCCGCGCTGGTGCGGGCGCAGGAGGTGCGGCACACCGGGCGGCTCGAGCAGCCCGTCACGCTGCACCTCGACGGTGGCGACCGGCTGCTGCTGACCGGTGCCAACGGCGCGGGCAAGTCCACCCTACTGTCGATCCTCGGCGGCGACCTGCAGCCGACCGACGGTTGGGTGCACCAGGTGCCGACCGCGCGGGTGGCCTTCGTCAGGCAGGAGGTTCCGGACTGGCCGGAGGGCGTCGGCGCCAAGGAGGTGCACGAGCGGTACACCGGCCGGCTCATCGCCGCCGGCCGGCTCCGCGACAGCGAGGTGGTGCCGCTGGGTGCCACCGGCCTGCTCGACCGCGAGGCGATGCGGACCCCGGTGCAGCGGATGTCACAGGGTCAGCAGCGGCGCCTGGACCTGGCGCTGCAGTTGTCGGTCCGGCCCAACCTGCTGCTGTTCGACGAGCCGACCAACCACCTGTCGATGGCGCTGGTCGACGAGCTGACCTCGGCGCTGCTGGACACGCCGGCCGCCGTCGTGGTGGCCACGCACGACCGCCTGCTGCTCGCCGACCTGGCCGGCTGGCCGCACCTGAACCTGCTGCCCGCCGGGGCGGCCGACGAGAATCCCGACGTACAGCAGGAGATCGCCGGATGAAGTCCTCGTCCCTGGGGGCGCTCGCCCCGCTGCGCCGCCGCCACTACCGCCTGCTCTACGGGTCGCTGGCGCTGGGCTGCATCTTCGCGGTGCCCGAACCGCAGACGGAGTCGACGCCCGACGCGGAGCGACCGCATCCGGCCCGCGACCTCATCGAGGGTTTCCGGTATACCCTGCGCACCCGCTGGGTCCTCGTCACCGTCATCTACGCCGCCGGCATGAGCCTGGTCGTCACCGGACCCGTCGAGGTTGTCCTACCGGCCACCATGCGCAACGGGTTCGACAACGGCGCAACCCTGTATGGTCTCGCCTGCGCGCTGTTCGTCCACGGCGGCCTGGTCGGCGCCGGCATGGTCCTCTGGGGCACCCTGCTGCAGGAGAAGGTTCCCCTGGAGATGCTCGGTCGGGTGGCCAGCCTCGACTTCTTCATCTCCGTCGCCTTCATGCCCCTGTCCATCGGGTTGGCCGGCCTGCTCACCGAGCATTTCTCGGTGAAGCTGATCTTCTTCCTGGCCGGGATCGTGCCACCCGTTCTCGCCCTCACCGTCACCCTCGCCGCCCGCCTCCGTGCCGAGGAGATGAGGAGATGAGGAGATGAGCCAGCCTCTCTCCCAGCACGAACCCGCTCTCCGCTGATCCCGAGGAGGGGCAGCCCTCGCTGCCCCTCCTCGCTCATCCACCCGGCCGCCACACGACGCCCAGGGCCGGGCTCCTCGACCCGGTCCCGGTCCCGGCCGCGGCGGCCGAGCGGCTCCTGGAGGTCGCCATGGCGCTGAGCGCCCCGCGGGACCGTGCACTCCTCTTGGCCGCGATCGCCATCGCACACCCGCGCATGCCCCGCCTGCTCGATTCCGTCGCGAGCGTCGAGGATGCGGCCGCACGAGCGGACCTGGTCGCCGCGCTCGACGTTGTCGTTGTGTGTGTGACCGGCGGGGCTCACTGTCGCTGAGAAGCTGGGAGCACCGTACGCAGCCACCTGACTGGACCGGCGCTGGCTTACCATATCCGCATCCACAGTTGGTTAGCATTTCCGGCGCAGGCCGCCGTGAATTCATGCTCAATCAGGGCAATGCGGACGATATCTGAGCAGCTTGTTCGCGTTCCTTGGCCGCTTGATCGTTCTCGCAGCATCATGGGATGGCGACCCATGCTTGGTCGGCGCGTAGCTGTTCAGCTCGGGTGAGAGGCCCTGCGCTTGTGTTTGCGCAGGCTGGAGCGGCCGTCGGCGGGGTATCGGGTGTGCTGTCCGCGGGCGGCTCGGTGGGGCGGGGTCGTCAGCCGGGTTGGGCC
>NZ_CDXDOR010000003.1:0-2212 GCF_978021225.1 Frankia sp. CeTa3Moorea
ACCCACGCCGATCGCTGCCCCAACAACAATCGGCGTCGCCAGCACCAGGGCGAGCAGAGTGATCAGGAACCTGCCGCGCGCGCTGCGCGCCGCCCGCGGCAGCACGGCGCCGGCAGTGACCGCGGGCATCCCGCGGGCGGGTCGGAGCGCCGCCACCGCCCGCAGCCGTACCGCGTCCGCGGCACCCACCGATGGCGTCGGCGTGGCACGTACCGACGTAGGTTGATCGATGGACAGCGGATGCCCCCGTTGACTCAAACGAAACGAAAACGATTTTCGTTTCGCTTGAGCAAGCTAACAGCCCTGCGCAGGCTCCGTCAACGGTTCTGTAGGGGCAGGACAGGCCCTCCGCTCGTCGTGGTCGGGCGGTCACCGTCATCCGGCGACTACTCGACCGGGATCATTCCTCCGCTCTGCCGCTGCCACAGCCGGTAGTAGCGCCCCCGCCGCTCGAGCAGCTCGTGATGGGACCCCTGCTCCACGACGCGGCCGTCGTCGAGGACGACGATGCGGTCCATGTGCAGCAGGGTCGACAGCCGGTGCGCGACGGCGATCACCGTCTTGTCTCGCCACAGGTCCTCGAGTGCGTTCTGGACGAGTACCTCGCTCTCGCTGTCCAGCGCGCTCGTCGCCTCGTCCAGAATGAGCATGGGTTTGTCGTCCAGGAAGGCGCGGGCAATGGCGATCCGCTGCCGTTGCCCGGTCGAGAGTTTGATGCCGCGTTCCCCGACGACGGTGTCGTAACCGTCGGGCGCCCGCGAGATGAAGCTGTGCGCGTGGGCCCGCAGCGCCGCCGCCTCCACCTGCGCCTGGGTCACCGGGCCCGCGGTGCCGTAGACGATGTTGTCCCGGATGGACCGGTGGAAGAGGGTGGTGTCCTGCGGAACGTAGGAGATGCCCCGGGCGAGCTGGCGGTTGGGCACCGGAACACCGTCCACGGCGACCATGCCCGGCGGGAGCGGGTAGTAGCCCAGCAACAGCTTGATGAACGTCGTCTTGCCGCTTCCGCTGCGACCCACGATGCCGATCTTCTCGCCCCGCTCGATGGCCAGGTCGATGCCCGCGAGCACGAGGTTCCGGTCGTTCTCGGGATAGGCGAACGACAGGCCCTGGAACTGCAGCCGACCGGAAACTACGGGAAGAACCGCGGGACGGCCCGAACCGGCTGAACCGGCTGAATTATCCGGACTGGCCGACAGGATGTCCCGACCAGCGAAGAGATAGTGGTAGGCCTCCTCGATTCGGGCGAGCCGGAGATTAAGCTGCGCGATCTCCCACACCGTCCCCCAGATAAAGTCGGAGAAGAGGACCAGCGCGGAGAGAAAGGTCGTGAACTGGGCCAGGCTCATCTCACCGCGGAGGAACAGATGCAGGTTGAGGACGATCGACACCGGCCAGACGAGATACCGGACCACGAGGCTCATCGAGGTCCAGAACACAATGCTCCAGAAGGACGAGCGATACGCGGCGGCGATGACCCGGCGACGACGCCGGCGGACCCGCTCGTACTCGGCCTCCTCCTGGAGGAACGACTTCACACTCACGAAGTTCGAGATGACGTCTATCACGTAACCGTCCATCTCCGAGACCTCGTCCGCGAGCCGCTTCTCCGCGCGGGCCGAACGACTGACGGTGTGCCTGCCGACAAGAAGCATAATCGCGACGGAACCCAGGAAGGTCAGGCCCGAGTAGAGGTTCACCGAGAACATGATCATTATGATCGCCGGAACCTTGACCAGCTGTTCGACGTACGTGAAGCACGCCGTCTCGAGGATCTCTCGGAACTCGCGGCCGAGCGTGCTCACATAGCTGCTGATCTTTCCGGTGAACTTGCCGACGAAGTATGGGTACCGCTCGTTTATGACATTTCCAAAGAGAATGTTCTCGTATTCGTAGCCCCGGTGGTTGAGCAGCCGGAGATACAGCACCTCGGCACCGCGCCAGGTCAGGTCATGGCCGATGTTGCATGCGAGAAGGACGCCGGCGTACAGGTACGCGTCGTGGGTCTGTACCGGGGCGGCGGCGAGAGCCTGCACGAAAAGGCCGATGAAGACCGGTATCACGGCGAGCAGGCTGTTGGACAGGACGAAGACACCGACGACCAGGAGAGCCGGCCCCTTGAAGGTCGCGACGAAACGCAGATAGGAACGCAGGGCGGCCTGCCGCTCCACCCGGCGGGAAACGAGGTTGTCCACGGCGGTGCCGACACCGT
>NZ_CDXDOR010000003.1:2612-59024 GCF_978021225.1 Frankia sp. CeTa3Moorea
GCCGTTTTGACCGGTGCCCCGGGAACCGATGCCAGGCAACCGCACCTCCTGATGCGGAACCCCGCCGGCCGCGCTGTCCACGCCGAGATGATGACAGGCGACTGGCCGGGCCCGCACCTTGTTTTTGACCAGGGGCACGGCCGCGTCCGCACCGAAGCTCACGCGGGCCTGGCCGTCCTGTGCGCTGGCCCGATGTACTGTGCTCTGGCCAGAGATGCGTCGGACGCGGAGAACGTCCGATCCAGTGGTGCGCAGCTACCGAGGTGTAACCGACCGGAGAAATGCTGACGGTGGCCCGGTGCGTGGCCGTCGGATATCCCGAGGGAAAGGGACGTCGAGTGGCTCGCCGCCGTTGCTTCCACCTGCTGAGCGCGCTTGCCATCGCCGGACTGGCGGTCGCCTGTTCCGGCAGTGGCGGCACGGAGCCCGGCGCAGGACGCTCCCCGGCGCTCGCGCGGGAGCTGGCGGACGCCGCGGACGCCGCCCCGGATGCCTCTCGCCTCCCGATCCTGTTCGTGCACGGCAGCCTCGGGTCGGGCAGCCTCTTCGAGACACCGGCGCAACGATTCACCGCAAACGGCTATCCCGTCGACCACGTCGAGGCCTTCGACTACGACGCGTCGTCCTCGGCCAACCCCGTCAAGGAGGTCCTCCCGAACCTCGATGCGAAGATCGCCAGTGTCCTCAAGGCGACCGGGACGAAGAAGCTCGATCTGGTGGCGCATCTCGAGGGCGCCGCGTTGAGCGAGCGGTACCTGACCAGCTCGTCCGACCGGGCGAACCGGGTCGCGCACTACGTCACTGTCGGAGGCTCGCTCGCGGGCAGACCCCCGGCCGGGGTGCCCACCCTGGCGGTCTGGGGCGAGAACGATCCGACCCGGCGCGTCGAGGGGGCCGCCAACGTGCGGTTCGTCGACCAGGACCGCGCCCAGCTCCTGACCTCGGCGGCCACCTTCAGGGAGATGTACCGGTTCCTCACCGGAACCACTCCGCACACGACCGGCGTGGTGCCGAAGCAGGGCCCGATCGAGATCTCCGGCCGAGCCCTGCTCTATCCGATGAATGTCGGTGTGCGGGACGCCAGACTGGAGGTTCACCGGGTCGACCCACGGACGGGCCGGCGGGGGGCGAACAGCCTCAAAGGTTATTTCCACCTCTCCGGCGACGGATCCTGGGGTCCGTTCCGGGGTGACGGCGCCTCCACCTACGAGTTCGTGATCGTACGCGGCGGGGAACCCGACCACCACTTCTACTACCAGCCGTTCCGCCGCGACGATCACCTCGTACGCCTGCTGACAAGCCAGCCGGGCAAGGAGATCGGCGGCGGGATGGAGACCGGTCCCGGGCACACCGGCCTGGTCGTCGAACGCTCGCTCGAATGGTGGGGGGACCAGGGGGACGCCGACGACGTCCTCAGCATCGATGGGAAGAACGTGCTGAATGCCGCCGACGCACCCCGGTCCAAAATGGCCCTGGGCGTCTACCTGTTCGACCGGAATTCCGATGGCGTCACCCACCTCATGATGCCGATTCCGGCGTATTTCGGGATCGGCTTCATTACCGGCGTAGATGTGTTCATCCCGGCGGGTGAGCGTTCGGTCGAAGTCGCGATGACGCCGCGGGGAAAAACGGCCCACCGGGACGTTCTCCAGGTGCCCGCCTGGCCGTCGGACCGGCATCGCGTCACCCTGCACTTCACCGGCGAGGGCTGAACGGATCGCCAGGCCTCGCTGGGAATCTGCCGCACGCCCGCCTGGTCGTCGACCCGTTCCACGTGAGTAACCAGCGCCCTCTCCGACACGGCCGCACAAAGCCAGCCCCCACCGCAACATCCGAATTACATCGAACATTGGGTAAGATTTCACCTCGAATAATTACCGGGTCGACCTTGACTCTACGTTGATATTGTTGGCCAGTCGGTTTCACAATGTTCACGCCACGATTCTGTCGTATTTTCTCACCGTACGTTAGATTGCCGGCGGCACGGAATACTGCGGCTCGGGCGGAGACGCTCGGGCGAGCGCGGCATCCTCACGTGGAGATGGGAGCAGGAATGGATCGTCGAACTCTCCTTCGGACCGGTCTTGTCAGCGTCGGCGCGGCGGCCTTCAGTGGCTCGCTGTGGCGCGCGGCGGCCGTGGCCTACCCGGCGGTACCGGGTAACAGCCCCTACGGGCCGCTGCAGTCAGCCGACGCCAACGGAATCATGTTGCCGTCAGGCTTCACCAGCCGGGTGATCGCCCGATCCACCCAGACCGTGTCGGGCACCAGCTACACCTGGCACAGGGCCCCGGACGGCGGCGCCTGCTTCGCCAACGGCACGGGCTGGATCTATGTGTCCAACGCCGAGGTAGGCAGCGGCGGCGGCGGCGTGAGTGCCGTGAAGTTCAACAGCAACGCCAACATCATTGGCGCCTACAGCATCCTGTCCGGCACCAACCGCAACTGCGCGGGCGGGACCACCCCGTGGAACACCTGGCTGTCGTGTGAGGAGACCAGCACCGGCTACGTGTACGAGACCGACCCGTGGGGGGTCAACGCGGCTGTCCGGCGGGCCGCGATGGGCCGATTCAACCACGAGGCTGCTGCCGCCGACCCGGACCGGAAGGTGATCTACCTGACCGAGGACGCGTCCGACGGGTGTTTCTACCGGTTTGTGCCCACCACCTGGGGCAACCTGTCCTCCGGCACCCTGCAGGTACTCAAGGAGGTCTCCGGCGTGCTGTCCTGGGCAAACGTGCCCGACCCCGACGGCAGCCCCACACCCACCCGCGACCAGGTCTCGGGCGCCAAGCTGTTCAACGGCGGCGAGGGCGCCTGGTACTCGGCCGGCAAGTGCTACTTCACCACCAAGGGCGACAACCGGGTGTGGGCCTACGACGCGGCGGCCAACACCCTGGCGATCGTCTACGACGACAACGTCTCCGGCGCCCCGCTGACCGGTGTCGACAACATCACCGTCGCCGCCGTCGGTGACCTCTACGTCGCCGAGGACGGCGGCAACATGGAGATCTGCATCATCACCCCCGGCGACATCGTTGCCCCCTTCCTGCGCATCACTGGCCAGAGCTCCTCGGAGATCACCGGACCGGCGTTCAACCCGGCTGGTAACCGGCTGTACTTCTCCTCCCAGCGCGGCACCTCGGGTTCCAGCAGCGGCGGCATCACCTACGAGGTGACTGGTCCGTTCCGCACCTCGCTGTGATCGAAATCCTGTAACGGAGGAGCGGCGCGGGCATGCGCCCGACTGCGCGGAAGGCCTCCCCCTCGGGTCGGAACCGGCCGCCACCGTGACCGCCCAGCGGTCGAATCCCCGGGGTGTGGTCGCGACGGTCGGCTCAGGCGCGGCCGGGCCCGTCGGTTCGGCGGGCTCCCCGGACTCGGGCAAAGGCCGAGGGTGGCCCTGCTTGGGCAGGGCAGGGCCACCTGTCCACGGACCCCTCCCGGAGGTCTCGGGCGTCACGCCCGGCTGCGGCTCGCCGTCACGCCGGCCCCGCCCGGCGGAGGTCGCGGCTCGACGCGGGGCGGGACCGGCCTGCCGCCAAGACTGACGCGGGCGACCGGGATCCGGAAACGTCAGTCAGGCATGCCTTTCTCGTATGGGCCGCGCGGATGTCGTCGTCTGCGCCACCGGCAACCGGGCGCTGGAGGGGAAGACTTCACCTATCTACGGCCCGGCTCCTAGGTGGCGTCCGTGACATCACCCCGGCCAGCGGCGACAGCACGCCACCAGCAGCCGTCGCTGTCCGCAAGGAGTCAGACACGACATCCGCCATACACCGCGAAGACCCGGGAAGACCCGGGAAACCGCCGAGCCCGTGCTGTCGGATAGCCGACAGTCGAGCATTCAGCCGAACATCTGTGCCCGTTTGGCATGGCGTCGTTATCCTGATGTGTCGACTGACGGAGGACTGATCGCCCGATTTCACTCCGGCCTTCACCGACCGTACCGACATGGAAGGCCGTTTCGATGTCGTACGAATCTGGACCTTACCGGGTATCGCCCAAGCTGCTGGCCCGGGAGGACTTCCGGGCGGCGTGTGCGACGCGAGACTTCCGCGCGGTGTTCCGGCTGATGAAGAAATATGACGGTGCCAGTCAGAATCGCATCGCCTCGCCGGTGGAAGGGCTCAGCCAGAGCAGGGTCAGCCGGATCATGCAGGGCGAGGACCGCATCGCCCGGCTCTCCCTGATCGAACGCATCGCCGACGCGCTGCGTATCCCGGGTAGTTATTTCCACCTGGCCGCACGGCCGTGGGAGGCGGCACGGGACGTGCGCGAGCCGCCCGGGCCGCCGACGGTTCCGGCCGGACCCGGCCCGACGCCGGTGGCCCACGTCGCGACCCCCTCCGTCGACCCGGCCCCGGCCCCCGGGCCCGTCGTCGCCGAGAGCCCGGGCCGGGTCCCCCCCGGACCGGGGGGCCTGGTCGTCGAGGAGGACCGGGCCGAACTCCGCTACGACGACAGCATGTACGTCGCCCACCAGCGAAGACGTCTTCTCAACGCCGGCAGCGAACCGGTCACCCGGTATCTGATGCGGATATCGGTTGACCGGTTCCCGGGAGATCCGGAACGCTCCGCGCGGTTGTACCGATCCGATCCACTGCGCTGGGAGGACCTCCAGCTCAGCGCACACTGCGGCGGCGAGCAGATGGCCTGGCAGGTCAAGACGGACTGGGACGCGCTCAAGGAGGTCTGGCTGCTCTTCGAGAACAGTCGAGGGCGATTTCCGCTCTATCCCGGCGAATCGGCATGGATCAACTACAGCTACCAGGTGAGCAGGGAGAAGTGGGGGCCGTGGTTCCAGCGTGCCGTGCGGGTACCGACGAGTTTCCTCTCGGTGCAGCTGGACTTTCCGGCCGAGCTGGATCCCGTGGTCTGGGGCATGGAGACGTCGATGACCGCCGATGCCTTCCCGTTCCGGACCGCAATCGCCCGCACCGACTCCGGCGACCGGCGGATCTTCACCTGGTCGACCACCGAGCCGCCGCTGCACGCCCGCTACCGACTGGAATGGAACTTCCGGGCCACCGTGCCGGAACGTGATCCGGCCGCGGAGACCGGAACACGTCCCAGCGATCAGATGGCGGCCGTTGGCATCGTGCAGGAGGGTGAGGCGATCCTGCGGCAGTCGGCCCGCCCGTTCGCCCTGCCCGACGAGGCCGAGGACGCGCGCCGGGTCGTCGCCGAGCTGTCCTCCGCCCTCGAACGGGTATCCGCCCTGCACACCTTCGGCAAGGGCATGGGCATCGCCGCGCCGCAGGTCGGCATCAACCGCGCCGCGGCGATCGTGCGTACCCCGGGCGGCGACACGCTCACGCTGCTCAACCCCAGCGTCATCGAAACCTCCCGGGAGACCGACGAGCAGTACGAGGGCTGCCTGAGCTTCTTTGACGTCCGTGGCCTCGTCCCCCGGCCGCTGGAGCTGCACGTCGAACACACCGATATCGACGGCAACCGGCACATCACCGTCTATCGGCAGGGGCTGGCGCGGCTTGTCGCCCACGAGATCGACCACCTGCACGGTCAGCTCTACACGGATCGGATGCGGGCCGGAACCACACCAATCCCGGTGGAGCAGTACCGGGGTACCGGCTCGGCCTGGTCCTACAACCGCTGACCGACCCGAACGCACCCGCCTCGCGGGCGGCATGGCGGCATGGCGGCTGGCGGCTGGCGGCGACGCAGCGCCGGGACCGGGTGTCCGGCACCGACTGGTAGATCCGACATATGACATGATTCCCTCGTGCCGTATAGTCCGGAAAGCGGGCGATAGGTGCGGGCCCGCCGGAACGCCGGCACAGATTTTTCCAGATCCTGGTTAGAGATTGCCGGCAGCGGGTAGCAGAGGCTTGATCACCACGCGGCGGAACAGTTTCTCCACGCATCGCGTATTGTTTACCGTCAACGTGACGACCCAGCTACGGACTGGGGATTTCCAGCCCACTGGACAACCTCTAGAATCGGGCGCGCACGCGGGCGCGAAACACCATTAAAAAGATCGGAACAAGTAAACAGGATGCACTGTGTGCATCCTCACGTACTCTTGTTTTTCCTGGGTCACTCTCAGCTATGTTCATTGCCGTGCCGTCACCTGATGGCATTCGTCGGGCGGCACGCCGAATCCTGCCCCCGCTCGACGAGAATCGAACCTTCGGCAGGAGCGGGGGAACCAATTCCGGGCGCCACGAAAAGGCGTTCTCGGGGTGAAGCCGCGATGCGCGGCCGGGCATTCCCAGCCCGAACCCGACAGCTCACCTCGCAGGCGTGGGGAAGGGCAACTCAATGTCCAACGCTCGTTCGCTCGCTCGTGGCCTCAACCGCATCAGGCTCGGTTCCCGGGCCTTGATCGCAGCCACCACTCTCGCGGCCTCGATCGGCGGTGGCCTCGCGCTGTCCCAGCCGGCCAACGCGTCGACGAATGCCGACCGCTTCCTCTCCAAGGTGATTCCGTGTGAGTCCGGGGGAAACCCGCGCGTGGTCAACTCCATCGGCGCCGGCGGACTGTTCCAGTTCCTGCCCAGCACCTGGCGCGGGGTCGGCGGCAAGGGTCTGCCGCAGCACGCCAGCGTCGCCGAGCAGTGGCACCGCGCCCGCATCCTGTACGCCCAGCAGGGGACGAGCCCCTGGTACGCATCGAAGCCGTGCTGGGGTCACAAGATCTGAGCTGCCCGACTTCCCGCGCCAGCTTTCACTGTCCGCGCCCGGCCGGTACTGATCGGCGCGCGGCCAGCAGCCCCGTGTCCCCTCCGGGACACGGGGCTGCGCGCTACGTTTCCCGGTCACGGTTTCCCGGCCACGGCGACGCCGGCCAGGTCAACGTCCGCAGCCCCGCCCGGCGGAGACCCGGCGGACCCACCGATCGGCCGGCTCAGCCGATCCGACGGCGGCGGGCGATCTCGGCCAGCGTGATCCCAGCGGCCACCCCCGCGTTGAGGGACTCCACCGCACCCGCCATGGGGATCCGGACCCTCACGTCGCAGCGCTGCTCGACCAGCCTGGACAACCCGCGTCCCTCGGAGCCGATCACCAGGACGAGTGGGTCGGTCGCCATCGTGAGCTCGTCGATGCTCACCTCGCCGCCCGCGGCCAGACCGACGACGAACTGGCCGCCCGCCGCGTAGGAGACGAGCGTGCGGGCCAGGTTGGTGGCGCGCGCCACCGGCAGCCGGGCGGCGGCCCCCGCCGAGGTCTTCCAGGCCGCGGCGGTCATGCCGGCGGCCCTACGCTCCGGAACGACGACGCCATGGGCACCGAAGGCGGCGGCCGAGCGCACCACAGCCCCGAGGTTGCGGGGATCGGTGACCCCGTCCAGCGCCACCAGCAGACCGGGGGGGGACGAGCGCGCGCGGGCGAGGAGATCATCCGGATGGGCATACCGGAACGGCGGTACCACGAGGGCGAGACCCTGATGCGGAGCGGTGCCACACATCCGGTCGAGATCCGTGCGGCCGACGTCGGCCACGGCGATCCCGGCCCGCCCGGCGAGTCGGCGGGCGTCGGCGAGCCGCTCGTCGAAGTCCAGCCCGCCGGCGATGAAAAGGGTCGACGACGGCACCCCGGCCCGCAGCGCCTCGACCACCGCGTTGCGCCCGACCACCAGCTCGTCGCCCTCGGTCCGCCGTGGGCGCCCGGTCCCCGCGGAACCCCCCGCGGCGCTCGGCCCGGTGGTGGCCGCAGCGGCGACGGCGCGGCCACCATCCCCGCGCCGGCCGGCAGCCGCTCGACCCCGCTCGGCTCCGGCCGATGCGGAACGGGCCGCAGCAGCCGCCGCCGCACGACGCTGGGCGGGATGGCCGGGGCGCAGCTGCGCGGGCGGCGTGGCCCCACGGCCCTCCAGCGCCTTGCGGCCGTGACCGCCGCTGCCCGTGGAGGCCCCCTTGCGGTGGGAACCGGACTTGGCGGCCCGACCGCCCTGACCGCCGCGGGCGATCCCACCGCCCCGGCGAGCGGCGCCGGCCATCAGGACCACCGACCAGGACACGCCCGGGGAATGACCATGTGACCACGGTATACGGCGGACGACACCGGCGTGTCGGGGCGCGCTCAGCGAGAGCTCGGCAGGAGCTCGGCGGAGGAGCTCTGCCATGGGCATCCCTCGACATGGCCGTTTCCGGGGACCCGGCGCCCTATCCTGAGGGCCGGCAGGCCCACGGCCCGACCTGACGTGGTCCGGCCGCCCCTCACCGGCGTCAGGAGGGTCAGGTGCGCATCACCACGCCGACCGGCGGGCCCGGGGTTCCCCGGAGTGCGGGGGCCCTGCCACCATCCGCCCCCGGCCTTTACGCTCTTTTAGGGTCGCCCGCCGACGATGGCGGGCGCGTCGGATCAGGTCGCCGGCACGGCGATCTACACCCTCGACGTGCCGCGGGGGAAGCTGGGAGAATACGTCTCCATGAATGCGTGATGACCAGCTCGACGAGTGTGACCACCTCGGTCGATCATCGGGCGCGCGCCGTCGGTGTCCCGAGACGGCCACGGCGAGCATCGACGATCCGGCCGTTAGCGACCCGACCGTCAAGGACCCGACCGTCAGGGGCAGGAGGCACCCAGCACATGGCTCTGCGCACACCGCCCGTATGCGTTCCCCCGGCTGTTTCCGGCCGCGGCCAATTTCTCCCGGCGGCATGACGGTGGACCTCAACCCGCATGACGACGCCCCCACAGTCGCCTACCAGATCACCGGGAGCGGGCCGTTCGAACTCGACAACGACCTGGGTCGCTGCCCGGTGTGTGCGGCGCCGGTGTATGCCGACGACCGGTACTGCGAGGTCTGTGGTCACAGGCTGGAGGGTCCGGACCCCGGCCACGGCGACGCCGACCACAGCGAGGTCGACCTCGGCCAGCTCGCCGGCGTGTGCGACCGCGGCGTCCGGCACACCACCAACGAGGACGCCATGGGCCTGGCCGTCGTGTACGGCACGCTGATCGCGGTGGTGTGTGACGGCGTGTCGACCACTCCGGGCTCCGGGCAGGCCTCGGCCGCCGCGGCGACCACCGCCATGGCCGTCCTCGCGGATGCGGTGCGTGCCCACGGCCCGGGGCGCCCCGTCCACCACGACACCCGCCCGTCGCGCGGCGTCAGCCGGGCCGAGGAGATGCTCGACATCCTCGAACCGTCGTATGCCGACTACAAGAAGCCACGAACATCGCCCCGCACGGTCGTCGGCGGGTTCTCCCCGGAGGACGCCGAGGCCGCGCTGCACGCCGCCGTCGACGCGGCCCAGGCGACCATCGCCCAACTCAGCGCGGCCGAGGGGCGGATGGCGCCGTCGTGCACGTTCGCCGCGGCCATCGTCACCCCGCCGACCCCGGACGGCCCGGGCATGGTCACGGTCGGCTGGGTCGGCGACAGCCGGGTCTACCTGCTCGGTCCGCGCTGGTGCGAGCGGCTGACCGCCGACGACACCTGGGCGGCCGAGGCCGCGCGCGCGGGGCTCATCCCAGCCAACGAGGCCGAGACACACCGGCGGGCGCACACCCTCACCCGCTGGCTGGGCGGCGACGTCGAGGACGTCGCGCCGCACACCGAGATGTTCCCCATCGAGGCGCCGGCCACGGTACTGGTCTGCAGCGACGGGCTGTGGAACTACGCGTCCCGGCCCGACGTGATGGCCGCGCTCGTCAACCAGCTCCCACCCCACTGCGAGGCCATCGACGTCGCCCGCCACCTCGTCGACTTCGCCATCGACTCCGGGGGACACGACAACATCACGGTGGTGGCCGCCCGGGTGGAGGACTGATGAGCGTCTTCACCGCGGAGGTCGCACCCGTGGTACGTGATCTGACGGGCGAGGCCACGCCCGCGGACGAACACTGCTTCGGCTACCCTACCGGCGCGTGGGGAATCGAGTCGCGCGACTACCACCTGAGTGTCCAGGTGCCCGCCCGCGCGCTGGGAACCGAGACGCCGGCGGCGCGGGTCAGCCTCGTCGTCGACGGCCGGGTGACGTCAAAGGCGCTGGTCCGAGCGGTTTGGACGGACGATGAGACCCAGTGGAGCCGGATCAGCGACCCAGTCACCCACTACACCGACCAGGTGGAACTCGCGACCGCGGTGCTACGGGGCCTGGAGGCGCGTCGGGCCGGCGACGAGGCGACTGCGACACTGTTGCTCGGACGCGACGCTCAGCTGGCGCTCGCCTCCGGCAACGAAGACACCTACCGCCTCCTACAGAAGGTGGTTCACGTCGACAATGCCACAACAGGTACGGTTCGGTTGAAGAAGAACGTCAAGAAGATCGATGAGATGGTCCTTGACACACGGTCGACGAGGACCCTCCGGGTGAACCGGTGATCAGGTGAGGGCACGATGCCCTACGGGGCACCTGTCTCACGACCCGACTACTGCGATCGGTGCGGAATTGGGATCATGAGTGGTCAGGAGAGGTACGAATACCGTCCGGAGGACGGCGGGCGAGCTCCCTACGGAGCAGATGCCCCCGGCCGCTCGGCTGACGGGAACCGTCGGCGTGGGCCAGCCGAGCAGACCGGCCCAGATGCGGACGGTCCAGGTGGCTACGACCCGTTGGGCATCCGCCGTTCGCCAGCCGACCTGCCCGGGGTGACGGACCCGCCGCGCGTCGGCGACCCGCGCGGTGGCGACTCGTACGGCGGGTATGGCCGTGACGGCTACCCCGACCAGTCCCGGGGGGGCCGCGGTTATCAGGAGGACCCCTACGGCCCGCCCGGTGGCTATGATCGTGACCCCTACCCACGCGGGCGTGACGAGCGGCCGGCCCCCGACGACCGGATCGACCACGGGCGCGATCCCTACGGTCGAGACTGGGGCACGCCGGAGAACCGTGGCGGCTACCCCGTCGGCCGCGACAGCCGCGATCCCCACGACCCCTATGACCGCGACCCCTATGGCCGCGGCCATGACGACCGGGCCGACCGGGCCGACCGGGGTGGTTACCCCGTCGGCCGCGACAGCCGCGAGGAGCGCGTCCCGGGCGGCTACCCCGACCTCGACCGCGACTCCCGCGATCCCCACGACCCCTATGACCGCGACCCCTATGGCCGCGGCCATGACGACCGCGGCCATGACGACCGGGCCGACCGCGGCGGCTACCCCACCGGCCGCGACAGCCGGACGCCGGGTGGATATCCGGATCCGCGGGGCGACCTTGACCGCGAGTCGGACACGCACCGCCGGAGCCGGCGCGACGCCGAGTACGGCTACGCTGCGGACCCGCTGGGCATGGACGCCTCCGCTCCACCCGCGCCATCCATCGACCGGGTCACCCAGAGCCGGGGCGGCAACCCGCGGCACACGACCGACCCACGGCACACGACCGACCCGCGGCACGCTCGGCCCGGCGCCGACCCGCGGCTGAGTGATCCACGGCTGAATGATCCACGGCTGGGTGACCCGGAACTCGTCGACCCGCGGCACAGCGGCACCCGCGGCGGCCACATCGACCCCCGTGACGCGGTCCTCGACGACCCACGGGCCGGCGCCGGGCGTGGCGCCGGCTGGGATCGGGACCACGCGCCGACGGGCAGCACCGTCTGGGAAGCCATCGTCGAGGCGGAGCGCGAGTACTACGACAGCGGCGACGACCACCGGGTCCCGTTCCCGACCTTCTACCCTCGTCGGGTCTTCGCCCTGGCCGGCTCTCAGATGCTCGTGGGGCGGCGCAGCGAGTCCCGTGGCATCCATCCAGACATCGACCTGTCCGGAGCGCCGGAGGACCCGGGAATCTCCCGCAGCCACGCCCTGTTCGAGCTGCTGCCCGACGGCGGTTACGCGGTCCGCGACCCGGGATCCACCAACGGCACCCGGCTGAACGACGAACCGGACCCCATCGAGCCCGGCCAGCCCGTTCCGCTTCGTGACGGGGACCGGGTCTACCTGGGCGCCTGGACGCGCATCACATTGCGCGCCCGCTGATCTACCGGGTCGCCTGCCGCCGTCCGGGGCGGCAGGCGGCCTGCCGATCAGATCAGTCAACTGATCGTCACGGCGTCAACGCTGATCAACCTGGTGAGACCTGGTCGGTCGGCTCAGGCCAGATGCCAGCGCTGGCCCTCTGGAGTGTCCTCCACGATCAGGCCGGCGGCTGCCAGTCTCGAGCGGATGGCGTCGGCTTCCGCATAGTCCCGCCGGGCCCGGGCCGCGGACCGCAGATCCAGCACGACCTGCATCGCGCCGTCCAGCGCCGGCCTGAACTCGGCACCTGCGGTGGGCCACTGCTCATGCGGGTCGAGACCGAAGATGTTCAGCATCCGCCGGGTCACGTCCACCCACCCGGCCAACTCCCGGCTGTGAGCCTTCGACAGCACCTGGTTTCCCTGACTCACCGCGCCGAACAGGGCCGCCAGCGCACGCCCGACGGCGAGATCGTCGTCCATAGCGGTGGTGAAATCGGACCAGGCCCGCCGCGGGGTGAGCCTCGGCTCACCACCCGGCCCGGGAACCGGCACCGGCCGGGCTCCGGCCACCGTCGGCCGCGTCCCGGCCTTCCCCGCCGTCCCTGCGGCCGACGACGAGACGACCTCGTCGGCTGCCAGTGCCGCCGCCTCCCCGGGCCCGCCGAGGATGTCCAACGCGTTGCGGACGAAGGTCTCCACCCGGTCGTGGGCCGCGGTGGATTCCGCCAGTGCCTCGGCGCTGTAGTCGAGCGTGGACCGGTAGTGCGCGGAAAGCAGATGATAACGCAGAACCTGCGGACGGACCTCGTCGAGGGCGTCGGCCACCAGGACGGAATTTCCCAACGACTTCGACATCTTCGTCCCGCCGGTCGTCAGCAGACCGACGTGCATCCAGTAGCGCGCCATCTCGCCACCACCGGGCTCGCCACCACCGGGCTCGCCACCACCGGGGCCGGGCGAATCGGCCGAAGCCGCGTTCGACACCGGGCGGGCCGTGGCGGCGCAGACCGTCTGGGCACGTTCGTTCTCGTGGTGCGGGAAAATCAGGTCGAGTCCGCCGCCGTGGATGTCGAAGACCGGGCCGAGGTATTTTCCGGCCATCGCAGAGCATTCCAGATGCCAGCCCGGCCGGCCGTCACCCCAGGGGGACGACCAGAACGGTTCGCCGGGCCTGGCTGCCTTCCACAACGCGAAGTCGCGGGGGTCAGCCTTGCCGGGCTCAGCCTCCACGGACGGTTGCATCGCGTCGGGTCGCTGGTGGGACAGCGCTCCGTAGTCGACGAACGCACCCACCCGGAACCAGACCGAACCGCCGCTGGCGTACGCGTATCCCCTCTCCACGAGGGCCGACACCAGCGCGATCATCTCGGGGATGTGACCGGTGGCACGCGGCTGGATCGTCGGGGGCAGGATCCCGAGAGTGCGGTAGGCGTCGTCGAACGCGCGGGTCTGCCGGGTGGCGAGCTCCCAGACCGAGGTGCCGTCCCGATCCGCGCTGATGATGATTTTGTCGTCGATGTCGGTGACGTTCTGCACAAAGGTCACCGAGTGGCCGGACTGCACCAGCCACCGGCGCAGCAGATCGAAGGGCAGCGCCGTGCGGATGTGGCCCACATGCGGGGCCGCCTGCACGGTGGGCCCACACACGTAGACGCCCACGTGACCGGGGCGTAGCGGCTCGAATGGCCGCACACGCCGCCTGCGCGTGTCGTGGAGGTGGAGACCCATCTGTCAAGGGTACGGCCCCACTCGACCGACGGGACCCAAGGGGAGGATCAGCCGACCGTCAGTACCCGGTCGGCCACGACCCGGACGACCACCCTGGCCTCATCCGGATCATCCCACCGGTACACGTCTCCGGTGTACTTCACCGACAGCCGGTCGATCAGTTCCCGGCCGCCATCCTCGGTCAGGGTAGCGGTCCCGCGGACCTCGATGTAACCGTAGGGATCGCCCTGGTCGAAGAACATCAGTCCGACCCGCGGATCCCTTGCGATGTCGCGTTCCTTCGCGCGCCCCCGCACCGTGGACAGCAGCAGTTCGTCCTCGTCGCGGTCCACCCACAGCACGGTCATCCGCGGCGAGCCGTCGGGCTGGATCGTCGCCAGAACGACGTAGGTCCGGGCGTCGGCAAGGGCCCTCACCGACTCGGGAAGGCGGTCAGCCATCAGACTCCTCGGGGAGAGGCCAGGGTCGGCTCACCCTCTCATCTCCGCGCCGGCACGCGGTCAGTCGATGACAAAACGGCATATCACCGGTGACAGGCCCGCCGTCAGGCGCGGACGACGAGCGCGGTCGCGATGGCGGCCAAGCCTTCGCCCCGCCCAGTGAGGCCGAGTCCGTCGGTGGTGGTGGCCGACAGGCTCACCGAGGCGCCCAAGGCCACGGACATCGCCTTCTGCGCCTCCTCGCGACGCCCGGCCATCCTGGGCCGGTTCCCGATGACCTGGACCGAGACGTTGCCGATCGCCCAACCGGCGGCACCGAGAAGCCGCGCCGTCTCGGCCAGCAGGACCGCGCCCGACGCACCCGCGTACTCCGGTCGGTCCGTGCCGAAAACCCGACCCAGATCACCGAGGCACGAGGCGGTGAGAAGTGCGTCACAGGCCGCGTGTGCGGCGACGTCCCCGTCGGAGTGCCCGGCGAGCCCGGTCTCCCCCGGCCATTCCAGGCAGGCCACCCAGCACGGCCGGCCGGCGGCGAACGGATGCACATCGACCCCGACGCCGACCCGGGGCAGGATCACCGTGTTCACCAAACTGGACGCGGGAGCCTGCCGGCTGGTGGGCGCGGCGTCCACGACGGGCTCATCCCGCCGCGGGCCGCCGGTCATCCGCCACTCCAGGCGTCCGTGGACCGGGCGCCCGCGAACTGGGGCTCCGCGGGCCGGGCCTCCGCGGGCCGGGCGTCGTCCGCGGGGTCGCAACGGGCGAGTAGCGCCTCGGCGAGCACGAGATCCGCCGGTCGAGTCACCTTGAATGCCTCCTGCGCGCCGGGAATGGTCGTCACCGGCACTCCCAGAGCCTCCACCAGTCCCGCATCGTCGGTCACGGCGATGTCCTCGAGCGCATACGCGGCGCTCAGCACGTCGCGGCGGAATCCCTGCGGGGTCTGCACGGCTCGCAAGCCGTCCCGCGGCGGGGTACGCACCACCCGCCCGTCGGCGTCCACCTCCTTGACCGTGTCGGCCAGCGGCACGACGGGAATCACCGCGGGATGCCCGTCGAGCACCGCCGCCGCCACCGCGTCGACCAGCTCGGGAGGCGTCAGCGGCCGGGCGGCGTCGTGGACCAGTACCACGGAGACGTCGTCGTCCACGGCCCGCAGGGCACGGCGGACCGAATCCACCCGCTCGGCGCCGCCGGCGATCACATGCACGCCCCCGCCGAGCAACTGGGCCACGGCATCGACCAGCGTCGGTGGCGCCGCGACAACGATCTGCGTCACTAGCCTGGAGCGGCGCAACGATTCCACCGTACGCACCAGCATGGGCCTGCCATCGAGGGCTCGCAGCGCCTTGGGAGTACCTCCCCCCAGCCGCTCACCCCGGCCGGCAGCCGGCACGATCGCCGCCACCCGGGGGCTCGCCACCGGCAACCGGTGACCTTCGCCCACCACAGGACCTCCCGTGTGCCATCCGCCACGAGGGCATGGCCGATCCAGCCGGCTCGGCGCGAGCCGCCGGTGGGCGCAACACCGCCCACCACCGTCTCGACGCCACCCAGCCGGAACCTGAGCCGGCAACGCGCTCGGGACGGCGGTCTCCCGGAAAGAGAATGCCTTTCCGGATTATCATGCCGTGCCGAATAGACCGCCTGTCGGCCGGACGAATTACGCCTGCGCCAACAAGCCCACGATCATCCGGCGAGAACCTCGTCGAGCATGGCCTCCGCCTTGTCCTCGTTGGTGCCCTCGGCGAGCGCAAGCTCGCTGACGAGGATTTGCCGGGCCTTGCTCAACATTCGCTTCTCGCCCGCGGAAAGACCGCGTTCGCGATCGCGTCGCCACAGGTCACGGACGACCTCGGCCACCTTGTTCACATCGCCGGAGGCGAGCTTCTCAAGATTTGCCTTGTACCGTCGCGACCAGTTGGTGGGCTCCTCGGTGTGCGGGGCGCGGAGCACCTCGAACACCCGTTCCAGCCCGTCCTGCCCGACGACGTCACGCACCCCGACCATGCCGACATTGTCGGCCGGAACTCGGACAGTCAGATCGCCCTGAGCGACCTTCAGCACGAGATAGAGTTTTTCCTCGCCCTTGATGACGCGAGTTTCAATCGCGTCAATCAGAGCAGCACCATGATGCGGGTAAACAACGGTCTCGCCGACTTGGAACGCCATGTGTCACGTGCCCCTTCCGCCTCTACCAGCGTAACACGCACGCATCGCCGCAGGTCAGACGCACGCTGCAGGTACCAAGACCAGCAACGCCAAGGTGAGGGCCCCGGCGCCGCCTTCCGGCCACCCGCTCCGGAGGACGGGCATCCAGGGGCACAGATCCGCCCGCCCACCCGCCAGATCGCCGCGCACCGACATCGAAGATGCCCTACCAGGTAAAATGGGTGACGACCCGGCGGATGTTGGCTACACGTTGAGCGCGGCCGCGCGGCGAACCTGGCGCGGGGGCCGGCCAGGCCGGGACGCCGTGCCGGACCCGGGCCCACCCGACCCGGTCCCGCCGCGACGCATCCCGACGCACCAGCACCCATCGCGCCACATCACCATGTAACGGTCTTCTCGACCATGCAACGGTCATCCCGCCATGAAACGGGCTATCGCCATGGAACGGACGGCGCCCGCCGGGTCGCCCGACAGGTCGTGACTCCCCCCACGCCGTGATGCTGCCCACGTCCGGGGCCGCTCGGACCAACCGCCCAGGCCAGCCGGCCCGGCTACGGCGCCGGAATCCGGCCCGAGCGTGCTCCTGGGCCGGATCCACGGGTTTCGTACCGCCCACAGCCTCCGCATGTGATGCCGAGGGATGGCTAGTGTTAGCCCCGCACGGGTGAGTCGGGAGACGGACCGTCTTAGACCGAATCATCCGGGCACCGGGGGTGACCTCTCCGCGCCGGTTACGACGGCCGGCGATGGAGGTGGCGCCACCGGTGGTCGCCCCACGGGACGACCGTCAACCAGCACCGGTGCGCACCCGAGGCACCGGTCTCGCGCAGGAGGAGCCACCGAGCTGTGAGCCGCCGTCTGGGTGCCCGTTCCACGTCAGCCACACCCGCCGTCGGCGGGGCGTCCGCCGCCCCGGAGCCGGGCCACGACGTCGGTCGACAGTCCACCTTCAGGCGGCGCATGGCCTCCCGCCGGATCGGTGCCGCGATCCTGGCCTCGGTGGTCGGGTCCGCTGGCCTGGCAAGCTGCGCTTCCGGCAACGACGCGCTGACGAACCTCGCCCGGACCACGACCAACAGCGTCTCGAGCGCCGTCGGCAGCATCACGCTGCGCAACGTCTATGTAGCAGGCCCGCTGTCCCGGGGAGACTCCGCACAGATCGTCTCGGCGTTCTTCAACGCGGGCACCGAGCCTGACACCATCATCGGCGTGTCCTCCCCCCTCGCGGCGGGCGGCAAGGTACCGAACCCCGCCGAGCTGCCACCCGGTTCCGGAAAGATCTTCATTGCCGACGGCTCCGCGCCGACCCTGCAGAACGTCCAGCAGAACCTGTTGATCGGGTCCCAGGTGCCCGTCACCATCACCTTCGCCAAGGCCGGCAGTATCACCCTGGACGTTCCGGTGGAGCAGCCCGCACCCGGCGCCTCGGCGGCGCCGGGTGCGGTTACCGGGACCCCGGGGGCAGGGCAGGAGCCCGCCTCGCCGTCGGCCGGCGCCACCACCGCGGGCTGACCCACCGCCGGCCGATCCGCCCAGCGGGATCCGGCCGGCTATCCCCATTCGCGGGTACCCGACGCCCGGGGACCCATTCCGCGCGCCGCTGTCACCGACATGTCGGACCAGCGGACTAACGTTGCGTCCATGGCATCCACTCGCCCGTCGGCCGGCGGTCGCCCGTCGAGCCGTGCGGCCTCAGGCGGGTTCCGGTGTAACAGCTGCGGCTCGGAGTCCGTGCGGTGGGCGGGACGATGCTCGCGCTGCCAGGAGTGGGGCACGCTGGAGGCGCAGGCCCCCGCCCCACGCCGCGGGGCCGGCCTGGTCGCGGGGGGTCGCTCCGCCTCGTCCGCCGCAGTGACGGCACCGGCTCTGCCGGTCATGTCCGTCGACGTGACCGCGACGAGGCGTCGCCCGACCGGGATAGACGAGCTCGACCGCGTGCTGGGCGGCGGCCTCGTTCCCGGCGCTGTGATCCTGCTCGCCGGGGAACCGGGGGTCGGCAAGTCCACCCTGTTGCTGGAGGTCGCGGCCCGCAGCGCCGCCGCCGGTGCCCGCGCGCTGGTCGTCACCGGGGAGGAGTCCGCGGCGCAGGTCAGGCTGCGGGCGGGTCGGACGGGTGCGCTGCACGAGGACCTGTGGATCGCCGCCGAGACGGACCTCGGCGCCGTCCTGCGTCACGTCGAGGAGGTCTCACCCGCCCTGCTGGTGGTCGATTCGGTGCAGACCATCTCCGCGGCCGGGGTAGACGGAGCCGCGGGCGGGGTCACCCAGGTCCGTGAGGTCACCGCGGCCCTGATCCGGACGGCCAAGGCGCTGGGACTCGTGACGGTGCTTGTCGGCCATGTCACGAAGGATGGTCTGGTCGCCGGACCGCGCCTCCTGGAACATCTGGTCGACGTGGTGCTGCATTTCGAGGGCGAGCGGCACTCCGCACTGCGCCTGGTCCGCGCGGGCAAGAATCGGTATGGACCGGCCGACGAGGTCGGCTGTTTCGAGATGGACGATTCCGGTATCCATGGCATCGCCGACCCGAGCGGGCTGTTCCTGTCCCGGTCCGGCGGCGCGGGGCTGGAGGCGGTGCCGGGAACCTGTGTCACCGTAACGGTCGAGGGCCGACGGCCACTCGTCGCCGAGGTTCAGGCTCTGGTGGCGGAGACCTCGGCGCAGATCCCCCGACGCGCCGTGTCCGGGCTCGATCCGGCCCGGGTGGCGATGATTCTCGCCGTGGTCGAGCGCCGGGCGAAGGTGCGCTTCGGCCGGGCCGACGTGTACGCCGCGACCGTCGGCGGGGTTCGGTTGGCCGAACCCGCAGCGGACCTCGCGACGGCCTTGGCGATCGTCAGCGCGGCCAGGGACCGTCCGTTGCCGGCCGATCTCGTCGCTGTCGGCGAGGTCGGCCTAGCCGGGGAGGTCCGCGCGGTGGGCTCGGTACGCCAACGGCTCGCCGCCGCGGCCCGGCTCGGCTTTCGCCGGGCGCTCGTTCCGGCGGACCCCGGCCCGGCTCCGGACGGCATGAAAGTCACCGAGGTACCCGACCTGATCGGCGCGATCGGCAAAATGCATGAAACGTAGAAAGTGTGTATTTTTCTAACCATATCAGTACTTCACGATGAGGTGGACCCCACCGGCTCCCGTCGCCCCGATAGCATCGCGACAGTGGTAATGGGAGACGGTGGGGGAAGCCGAGGAGTTGAGGGAGCCTGATGGCAGGACCACCCGGAGACGACATCTTCCGGGCGACACTGGCCGCGGTCGCGCCCGGAACCCCCTTTCGCGACGGCCTGGAACGCATCCTGCGCGGGCACACCGGCGCACTGATCGTCCTCGGCCACGACAAGGTCGTCGAGGGTCTGTGCACCGGTGGCTTCGAGCTCGACGTGGAGTTCTCGGCAACCCGGCTGCGCGAGCTGGCCAAGATGGACGGCGCGATCGTGCTGTCGTCCGACCTGCAGCGCATCGTCCGCGCGGCGGTGCATCTGGTACCGGATCCAACGGTGCCGACAGAGGAGTCCGGCACGCGGCACCGGACCGCCGAGCGGGTCGCCAAGCAGGCCGAGTTCCCCGTCATCTCGGTCAGCCAGTCGATGCACATCATCGCGCTGTACGTCGCCGGGCGGCGGTACGTGCTGGACGGCTCGGCCGCCATCCTGTCCCGGGCGAACCAGGCCCTGGCCACCCTCGAGCGTTACAAGCTGCGGCTTGACGAGGTCGCGGGCACCCTGTCCGCACTGGAGATCGAGGACCTCGTCACGGTCCGCGACGCGATTTCGGTGAGCCAGCGGCTGGAGATGGTGCGCCGCATAGCCGACGAGATCGAAGGCTACGTCGTCGAGCTCGGCACCGACGGCCGGCTGCTGTCCCTGCAGCTCGAGGAGCTGATGGCCGGAGTCGAGACCGAGCGTGAACTCACCGTCCGCGACTATCTGCCGATCGGGTCGAAGGCGGGGACGGCCGCGCAGGTCCTGGGCGAGCTGTCCGCGATGTCTCCGACCGACCTGCTCGACCTCACCGTCCTCGCCAGGGTGATCGGATTCTCCGGCGGGGCGGACATCCTGGACCGGCAGATCAGTCCGCGCGGTTACCGCATGCTGGCGAAGGTGCCCCGGCTGCCACGGATGGTGGTCGACCGGCTCGTCGACCATTTCGGCACCCTGCAGAAACTGCTCGCCGCCGGGGTTGACGATCTGCAGGCCGTCGACGGCGTCGGGGAGGCCCGCGCCCGAGCGGTCCGCGAGGGCCTCTCCCGGCTCGCCGAGTCGAGCATTCTCGAACGCTACGTGTAGTAACGCTGCGTACGGTAGTGCTAGGTGTAGTAGCCGAAGGCGACGGGAGGCCGCCTCCGGCCGGCCTGGTCGCCTGGCACGATGGCGGGAATGACCAGCACAGCCGGAATCAGCAGCGCGCCCGGACCACTGGCCGATCTCGTCCTGGACTGGTTCGCCGTCTGTGGCCGGGACCTGCCGTGGCGCCGTCCCCTGACGAGCCCCTGGGCAATCATGGTCAGCGAGGTGATGCTGCAACAAACCCCGGTCAGCCGGGTGCTGCCGGTCTGGGAGGCCTGGCTGGACCGGTGGCCGACGCCCGCCGCGCTCGCCGCCGAGCCCGCCGGGGAGGCCGTCCGGGCGTGGGGCCGGTTAGGCTACCCCAGGCGCGCGCTGCGGCTGCACCAGGCGGCGACCGTCGTCGTCGAACGGCACGACGGCGAGATCCCCCGGCACCTCGACGATCTCCTCGCGCTGCCCGGCATCGGGACGTACACCGCGCGGGCGGTTGCCGCCTTCGCCTTCCGCCAGCGCCATCCGGTCGTCGACGTCAACGTGCGCCGGCTGTTCGCCCGGGCCGTCGAGGGAAGAGCCGACCCGCCGGCCACGGTCAGCCGCCGCGACCTGGTCGAGATCGCGGAGCTGCTGCCGCCGGACGCCGAGACGGCCGCCCGGGCCAGCGCCGCGTTCATGGAGCTCGGCGCGCTGGTCTGCGTTGCCCGGATGCCTCGCTGCGCCGCCTGCCCCCTGCTGGGACGGTGTGCGTGGGTGTCCGCGGGCAGCCCGCCGAGCGCGGGGCCCGCGCGCCGGCCCCAGGGGTACGCCGGCACCGACCGCCAGGTCCGCGGCCGGCTGCTCGCCGTCCTGCGTGACGCCAGTCCGGAGGTGGGTCAGGAGATCCTCGACCAGGTCTGGGACGATCCGGTGCAGCGGACCCGCGCCCTCGCCGGACTGATCGACGATGGCCTCGTGGTACGGGTGGCGCCGGGCGTCTACGCGCTGCCCGGCTGACGTCCCTGCGGAAGGGCTCAACCCGGATCGGCAACGGCGCGGAAGCGGTAGCCGACCCCGCGGATGCTCTCGATGACCGTCGGTTGGCCGGCCGTCTCGCCCAGCCGCCGCCGCAGCCGCCGCACGTGCACGGCAAGCGTGTTCGTCTCCGTCTGCGCCGAACCCCAGACCTCTCGCAGCAGCGTCTCGCGCGTGACGACCCGGCCCGTCTGTTCCAGGAGCAGCGCGAGCAGCCGGAACTCCCGCGGCGGGACCGGGACCACGGCCCCGTCGAGACGGACCTCGTGCGCCGCGCGGTCCAGCAGCACCCGTCCGCCGCGCAGCACCTCCGGCTCGTGCATCCGGGGCGGATACGTTCCGGCCCGTCCGGTTCCGATGAACCCCACCATCGCGAGGACCTCGGGAACCCGGTACGGCTTGCCCACGCAGGCGCTGGCCCCCGCGTCGAGTCCGGCGGCAGCTCTCGGCCGGTCATCGGGGCCGACCGCGAGGAGAATCGGCACGTCGTCGTGACCGGGCACGCTACGCACCGTCCGCACGACGGTCACCCCGTCCACCACGGGCAGCCGGGCACTGATCAGCAGCGCGGCCGGATGCCGCAGACCGATCTCCAGCAGGGCCAGCGCCCCGTCCGCCACCACACTGACCTCGACACCGTTCGCGACGAAGGCGTCGAGCATGCCGTCGTCGACGTCCTCGTCCGCGATCAACAGCGCCGGGCAGCCCCCCGGCCCGGTGCCCGTCGTCCGTCTCCGCGTCTCACCGGACGGGCCGCGGTACCGACGCCCGTCGGCTGCCGGGTCTACTGCCACGACCGCCAGGCCTGCCGGAACGGCCGGGGCCTCGCCTCTCGAGCCACGGTCTTGCCCCCCCGGTTGACCGGCCCCACGCGGTACCGGGAGCATCCGCGCGTCCTGTCCGCCAATCTCCCCGTCCGTCAGCCGAACCGTCCGGAGATGTAGTCCTCGGTCCGCTTTTCCTTGGGGTTGCTGAAGATCTGCGAGGTCTTGTCGTACTCGACGAGGCGGCCGGGGTCGCCGGTCTTCTCCAGCGAGAAGAAGGCGGTCGAGTCGCTGACCCGCGACGCCTGCTGCATGTTGTGGGTGACGATGACGATGGTGAAGCTCGACTTCAACTTCGCGATCAGATCCTCGATCGCAAGAGTGGAGATCGGGTCGAGCGCGGAGCACGGCTCGTCCATCAGCAGGACCTGCGGCTCCACCGCGATCGCCCGGGCGATGCAGAGCCGCTGCTGCTGCCCACCGGACAGGCCCGCGCCCGGCCGGCCCAGCCGGTCCTTGACCTCCTCCCAGAGGTTCGCGCCCCGCAGTGACTCCTCGGCCCGCTCGTCGAGGAGCGCCTTCTTGCGGATCCCGTTCAGCTTGAGCCCAGCGATGACGTTCTCGTAGACGGACATGGTCGGGAACGGGTTCGGTCGCTGGAAGACCATCCCGACGGTGCGGCGGACGGCCACCGGGTCCGTCCCGGGCCCGTACAGATCCTCACCGTCGAGGAGCACCTGCCCCTCGACCCGGGCCCCCGGAAGCACCTCGTGCATCCGGTTAAGCGTGCGCAGCACCGTCGACTTCCCGCATCCGGACGGCCCGATGAATGCGGTGACGTTCTTCGGCTCGATGGTCAGGTTCACGTCGGCTACGGCTTTGAACTTCCCGTAGTACGCCGTCAGCCCGGAAACGTCGATGCGGGTGGCCATGGCTACCTCGACTCACGATCTGCCTGGATGCTGTTTCAGAGGGTCGGATCAGATGGGATGGGACTAAATGGGATGAGATAGGGCATGATCTGTGCCGCGCTGCCATCCCGGGTCAGGGTCATCACAGCCGCGAGCGTCTGGCGACCAGACGAGCGATGAAGTTGAGCAGCATGATGATGATGATGAGTACCAGGGCGGCGGCCCAGGCCCGGTCCACCGCCGACTGCTGCGGCTGGCCGGCCTGCGAGTAGATGTACAGCGGCAGTGCGGACTGCTCCCCGGAGAACGGGTTGGCGTTGATGAGGTTCGTACCGAAGACGGTCAGCAGCAGCGGCGCGGTCTCGCCGGCAACGCGGGCGACCGCGAGCATGACGCCGGTCACGATCCCGGGCAACGCGGTGGGGACGACCACCTTGAGGATGGTCCGCCAACGCGCCACCCCGAGGGCATAGCTGGCCTCCCGCAGCTCGTCCGGAACGAGCTTCAGCATTTCCTCGGCGGAGCGCACCACGATCGGAATCATGAGCACCGTGAGGGCCAGGGCACCCGCGAATCCGGAGAAGCCCTGGTGGAAGGCGAGGATCCAGAACGCCAGGATGAACAGACCCGCGATGATCGAGGGAAGACCGGTGAGCACGTCGACGAAGAAGCTGATTACCCGGCTGACCCGGCCGCGGCCATATTCCACCAGGTAGATGGCCACCAGCAGACCGAACGGCACGGCCAGCAGGCTCGCCAACGCGACCTGCTCCACCGTGCCGATGATCGCGTGGTAGATGCCACCACCGACGTCACGGGCGCCGATGCCGTTCATCGAGTGAGTGAAGAACTCGGGGCGCAGCCGCCTCGCACCCTTCTCGATCACATTCACGAGCACCGCGAGCAGGGGGATGACCGCGAGCAGGAAGGCGGCGTAGACCAGGTTCGTCGCGAACCGGTCCCGGGCCCGGCGGCCGCCCTCGACCAGCGTCGAGGCCACGGTCATCGCGAGGATGAAGAAGACGGCAACCAGCAGGGGGAACTGGATCCTGCTGGAGATCGAGGTCACCAGGTAGATCAGGGCCGTCAGGACGACGGCACCGGCGACGGCAGCGAGCGGTACCCAGCGGGGCAGGACCCGGCCCCGCAGCTGCAGCCGGTCCTCACCGCCCTCGACGGCGGTGCCGGGAACGGTCGCGGTGTTCATGCGGCACTCCCCGAGAACTCACGCCGCCGCGCGATGATGGCGCGAGCGATGATGTTGACCAGCATGGTGACGATGAAGAGCACGAGACCGGACGCGATAAGCGCACCGCGGCCGATGTCGTTGGCCTCGCCCCATCCGTTCGCCACGTTCGCGGCGATAGTGTTACCGGCCGGCGCGAGGATCTGCCAGGAGATGTTGAACGACGCCGGCAGGACCAGGGCGACCGCGATGGTCTCGCCCATCGCCCGCCCGAGGCCCAGCATCGAGGCGCTGATAACGCCCGGCTTGCCATAGGGCAGGACGGCGGTTCTGATCATCTCCCAGCGGGTCGCGCCCAGCGCCATCGCCGCCTCCCGATGCGCAATGGGCACCTGCAGGAACACCTCGCGGGACAACGCGGCGACGATCGGCAGAATCATGATCGCGAGGACGACGCTCGCAACGAAGATCGACCGACCGACCCCGCGATCGGTCTCGAACAGCGGGATCCACCCGAAGTAGTCGTTCAGCCAGCTCTGGATGCCCTTCATGTGCGGCGCGAGCACGAGCAGTCCCCACAGGCCGTAGACGACGCTCGGCACGGCCGCCAGCAGATCGACGATGTAGCCGAGGGCGGAGGCCATCCGGCGAGGGGCGTACACCGTAATGAACAGGGCGATGCCCACCGCAACCGGAACAGCGATGATCATTGCGATGGCAGAAGTGATCATCGTGCCGAACAGCAGTGCGGCGATACCGAAAACCGGCGGCGTGGCGTTGGGGAACCACTCCTCCGTGGTGAAGAAGTTCCCGGTATTGGCGTCGAGGGCGTTGGTGGCGCGCAGTACCAGGAAGGCCGCGATCGCGGCGATCAGTACCAGCAGCCCGACCCCGGCCGTGCGGGTGGCATTCTTGAAGATCAGGTCAGCGACGCCGACCTTGGCCTTGCCTGTCGAGGTGTCCGCCAGCCCGCCGGCCGGCCGATCACCTCCCGATGAGGCGGCCGTCACCGAAGCGGCCCCCCGAGACTCGGCGTCCGCCGAGCTGTCCGGCTCCGTCGTCATGGTCCCTCTTCCCCTGGTGCCTTCCCCTGGTACTCCGAACTCGACTTCCGCTCATGAAATGCCCTGGCCGTCACCGTCTTGGCTGGTCTGGTGCTGTTGGTCTGTTCTAGTGCGCTGTTCTGGTCTGCCGTTCTGGCCCGGATGCTCTCGCCGTCGTCAACGAACAACGGACCCGCGGTGGGGCTGTTCACCCCACCGCGGGCACCGGATAGTCCGATCGGAGCTGCGTCAGATCGACGTCAGGACAGCTTGTCGACCACCGTGCGGACCCGGGTCGCTACCGAGTCCGGCAGCGGCGCGTAACCAAGGTCGGCGATCGAGGACTGGCCCGCGTCCGACGCGGTGTAGGTCAGGAAGGACTTGACCAGCTTGGCCTGGTCGGCCGGGAGACCCGCGGTGCAGGCGATCTCGTAGGTGACCAGGTAGATCGGGTACGCCCCCTTGGTCGCCGCAGTGTAGTCGAAGGTGAGCTTCAGGTCGTCACCGCTGGCGATCTTCGCGGTGCTCAGGCCGAGGGAGGCACCATCCGTGCTCACCTTGACGTACTCGCCGGCACCGTTCTTGACCGCGACTGTGGACAGCCCGGCGTTCTCCGCGTAGGAGAGCTCCGCATAACCGATCGAGTTCTCGGTGGACTTCACGGTCGCAGTCACCCCGTCGCTGCCCTTGGCACCCTGGCCGCCCGGGGCCTTCCAGTCCGAGCCGGAGTCGAAGGTCCAGGCGGCGCCGGCCGCGCCCTTCAGGAACTTGGTGAAGTTGTCGGTGGTGCCGGAACCATCGGACCGGTGCACCGAGGCGATCGGCGCGTCAGGCAGAGTAACCCCACTGTTCTCCGCCGTGATCGCCGGGTCGTTCCACTTGGTGATGGCACCGGAGAAGATCTTCGCTATGGTCGGGGCGGACAGCTGGAGCTTGTCGACACCCGAAAGGTGGTACATAAGCGCGACCGGGCCGACCACCATCGGCAGGTCGACAGCCGTACCGGGAGTACAGCGATTGTCCGCGTCGGTCTTCTGCTGGTCCTTCAGCGCCGAGTCGGAACCGGCGAAGGAAACCTGCTTGGCGATGAACTGCTGCCGACCGGTCGAGGACCCCGTCGACTGGTAGTTGATCTTTGCTCCGTCGCAAGCGTTCTGGTACGCCTTGACCCATTCGTCCATCGCGTTCTTCTGCGCGGAGGACCCCGATCCGGTGATGGAGCCCTTCTCGCAGGCGATCGCGCTCGCCCCGTTCGACGGCTTCGCCCCGGTGCCGCCGGAGTCACTGTTGTCGTCGGTGCCACACGCCGCCACAGTGAGCAGTGCCACCATTGCAGCCCCGACGGCGGCCTGACGCTTGCCTCGGTTCACGAGCAGCCCTTCGTTCTTGCGCGCTACGGCGCCGAATCGTCCGCCCCCTGGACTGGGGCGCCGACAAGAATCGAAGCCATCTCGAATGAACGCAAGGTGAACGTCCACGAACGCGGACCTATCACCAACCGGAACACATCCATGTCACTGGATTCGTGGTTGATCAGCCAGCCCGCGGCCAATCCGATCACAACTGTGCGTGTCGAATGATCGACAAATAGTTACTCTCACTCGTCACCCCGAACATCACGCCACACCCGGAGCGCCGCGGACGAGTGACCCTCGGCCACGGACAGAAGCGTGATGAGAACGGACGGAAGCGGACGAGAACGGACGGAAGCCTGGAGAGAACGGACAGGAACAGGCGAGAGCTTGACAGGAAGATCGCCGAGCCGCCGGAACTGGATCATTCACGGTCATCGAGCGGCACCATCGCTGCCAACCTTCCGACGCGGCAAGCACCGAAAGTTCACCGACGCGTGTCATGTCCGACCCGGGGCGCCGCGCCCTGCGACGCAGTGGGACGGAGCCGGCGAAGCGGCCAACCCGCGCGCCGCGCTACGCAGCTGATCGGGATCTTCGTCCTCTGTTACCAGACGTCCGCTCTGAGTACAGATCGCCGGTAGCCAACCCCGCGTTCTCGTGCTTTGCTGTAAAGCAACATCGATGTGGCTGACAGCATCAACGGCGTATCCGAATCAACGGCGTATCCGAAGAGCAGCACGACCCGTCCGTTCCATCCGACCAGCGCATCCGCCTGCGCCGGCCCGCCCACCGGGAGCCGTCCCGCCCGGCGATGAAGCGCGCCACGACCAGCCACCGCCGCGTGGCGGGACGACGATGTCCCGTCACGCGGCGGATCGGCGGGGTCCGGCAAGCGGCAGACCGCCTGGCGCAGAGCCCGCGGGTACCGCCGCGCCCGGTCGGCCGGACGACCCGGGGCCGGCGCTGCGCACCCCCGTGCCGGCGGCACCAACCAGACGCGGCACGACACGCGACACGACAACGGAGGACGACCAGAACATGAACACCGTCGACAGCGACGATCTCCTGCCAGAACCCCGTCCGGTCATCGGGGGACGGCCACGGTCACTGGCCGAGGTGGTCACCGTCAACGACGGCTTACTCGTCCAACACGAGCTGCTCCTCGCCCCGGGAGCCACCGCCGCCGACCTGACCACCGCGATGATCCTCGTCCCCCCCACGGCCGCGCTGGTCAGCCATCACGGCGACGTGGACGTCTCACTGGTATTCCAGGAGGTTTCGCGGGATTCTCGGCGCGGGGTCGACGGGCAGCCGGTCGGACGCGGCGGCGATCCGGGCCGGACCTGAACCGTCCCCTCAGCGACCGTCCACTCTGGCGACGGGCCGTCAGCCGAGACGACCGCGACCGGCGCGAGGCGCCTTCCGAGCGGCATCCGGGGGCGCCCGCCGGGGCGGGGACACAACAGGTGCCGGTCCCCGGGGCCACGAGCCGTGGTCGAGGCAATATCGTGGCGGGGTGGCTGTACTCACCTCCCGCTCGACCGACTTTCCACGCTGGTATCAGGACGTGCTCGCCAAGGCCGAGCTGGCCGACAACGGCCCCGTCCGCGGGACGATGGTCATCCGACCGTACGGCTACGCGATCTGGGAACGCATGCAGGCCGAGGTGGACTCCCGGATCAAGGCCGCCGGGGCCGTCAATGCCTACTTCCCCCTGTTCATCCCCGAGAGCTACCTGCGCCGGGAGGCCGAGCACGTCGAGGGCTTCAGCCCGGAGCTGGCGGTGGTCACCATCGGTGGCGGCAAGGACCTGGAGGAGCCCGTAGTCGTCCGGCCCACCAGCGAGACCGTGATCGGCGAATACCTGGCCAAGTGGACCCAGAGCTACCGTGACCTGCCGCTGCTGCTCAACCAGTGGGCGAACGTGGTCCGGTGGGAGCTGCGTCCCCGGCTGTTCCTGCGCAGCAGCGAGTTCCTCTGGCAGGAGGGCCACACCGCGCACGCCGACGAGGCCGATGCCGCGGCCTACGCCCGTCGGATCGCGCTCGAGGTCTACCGCGACTTCATGACGCAGGTGCTGGCGGTCCCGGTGCTCGTCGGAGTGAAGACGCGCCGGGAACGGTTCGCCGGCGCGACCAACACGATGACCTGCGAGGGCATGATGGGCGACGGCAAGGCCCTGCAGATGGCGACCAGTCACGAGCTCGGCCAGAACTTCGCCCGCGCCTTCGACATCGACTTCCTCGGCGCCGACGGAGCCCGGCACCTGGCGTGGACGACGTCGTGGGGCTGCTCGACCCGGATGGTCGGCGGGCTGATCATGGCGCATGGCGACGACAACGGCCTGCGTGTCCCGCCCCGGTTGGCGCCGACGCAGGTCGTGGTCCTGCCAGTGCGCGACGACGAGACCGTCGTCACGAAGGCCCGCCAGATCGCCGCCGCGCTGACCGACGCCGGTCTTCGGGTGCAGGTCGACGCCCGTCCCGGGCTGTCCTTCGGCCGGCGGGTCACCGACGCGGAGATCAAGGGCATCCCGGTACGGGTCGAGGTGGGTCCGCGGGACCTGGCCGCGGGCAACGTCACCCTGGTGCGCCGGGACACCTCCGAGAAAGTGCCGGTGCCGCTGGCCGAGGCCGCCGCGCGGGTGCCGGTGCTGCTGGACGAGGTGCAGGCCGACCTGTACGCCGAGGCGCTGGCCCTACGCGAGAGCCGGACGACGGACGTCGCCACCGTTGCCGAGGCCGCCCGGGCCGCCCAGGCCGGCTTCGCCCGGATCCCCTGGCGCCTTGTCGGCGAGGAGGGCGAGGCCGAGCTCGCCGAGGAAGCGCTCACCGTGCGGTGCATCCAGACACCGGACGGCGGGATCCCCGAGGCCGGCAGCGACGCCGACGACCTCGTCTGCCTGATCGCCCGCTCCTACTGACGTCCAAGATCCCTGGCGTGGTGGCCGTCCGGAACAGAGACGATCAGCCGCACAGGCGGGCGGGGACCTGTCGGCGGCGGCCGTGGAAACCTAGGTCAGTCGTATCTTCACGAACGTATCTTCACGAAGCTTGAATTATGGGACCGGGTTAGGAGTCGTCGTCTTCGTCCACGAAACGGGCGTAATGCGTCCCGCGGTGAGTCCGCCGCCGTGCAGACAAACCGCGCCCGTCCTTCGAGAAGCGGATTCGATCTCCCTCGACCTGCCCCTCGGGGGCAGATCGGGACCGACGTCGAGATCGATTGTGTGGCCGGCGCCTCGGGATCAGGCCGTCGATTTTGGGATCAGGCCGTCGATTCGGCGGGGCTGGCCAGCAGCTCGTTCCCGAACTCTTCGGACTTCTCCGGCGAAGAGGAGATGACCGTCCCCCGGTGCTCACCACGGCAGATCGCCGTCATCGCGCCCCGCTGCTCGATATCGAAGATATGCAGCGGCATACCGAAGTCACGGGCCAAGATGAAGGCCGACTGATCCATCACCCGGAGCCCGCGGCTGATCACCTCGTCATAACTGAGGTGCGAGAAGAGCCTGGCCCCTGGATTGATCTTCGGATCACTGTCGTAGACGCCGTCCACGCCGTCCTTGGCGGCCAGCACCGCGTCGGCATTGAGCTCCAGCGCCCGCTGCACCGCCGGGTAGTCGGTAGTGAGGAAGGGCTGGCCGTTGCCGCAGGCGAGGATGACCGTCGCCCCCTTCTCCAGCAGGTGCACCGCTCGCAGCCGGATGTAGGGCTCGGCCACCGCCGGAACGGGAACCGCCGTCATCACCCGCAGGTTGTCCTCACCCAGCGCGGTGAGCTTCCCCCGGAGCAACAGACTGTTGATGACCGTACTCAACATGCCGATATTGTCGGCTTCGACCCGGTCAATACCCCACCGGTCCGACTGGTTACCACGGAAGAGGTTCCCACCGCCGACGACGATCGCCACCTCCACGCCGGACTGGCGGACGGCGATGATTTCTCGGGCGAGGTGCTCCAGCGCGTTGGAATCGAAGCCGAATTCGGCGGAACCGGCGATCGCGCGACCGCTCAGTTTGACGACCACTCGGCGGTATCTCGTCACTGTCTCCCGCTTCCCCTTTTCCATGGTGCGATCTTAACGTAGGCGGGCCAATGATCGATCATGAGCCCATGACCCCTCCGGTACACGGTAGAGCACCCGGCTCCCGGGCACGTCGCACGACGGGCGCGTCCGGGAGATCCGCCGACGGCGGACCGTACCCGCAGCACCTTTCGCCGGCGGCCCACCGACGACCGCCATCGTGATCAACCGCCATTAGGCTCCGGGGGGCGGCCGGAGGTCGGGCCCGGCAGTGCGTGGACGCCGGCGGTGGGGACGAGACGGCGGCGATGGATCAGTATCCCGCGCCCGGCCGGCACCACCAACATCACCCAAGGACTACGTCACCACTCCCGCCGACCCGAACAACCGCTCCACGCGATCACGAATCTGGATTACCGACAGACGACTTCGCCGGAGCCCGGCAGGAGAATACTGGATATGCTCGAAGCGAGGCCACCGACGGTGAGCGGCGCGACGGATCCGATACCGCGGAGGAGCACTGTTGCGATGTTCTTACCCGGAAGGCCGTCGTTATTACGGTCGACTGCACTGATCCCTATCCTGAGTGGCCTGATCGGACTGGTTGCGTCCACCGTCTGGGGGGATTTCGGCGAATGCAAGCCGCGCAACGCGGCAGGGCAGCAATCGGCCGAAGACGGCAGGCCGATCGGTGCTCTGCCGGCGCCTAGCTGCCGGCTCAGTGCTCGCGGCCGAGGAGGATGTGCGGGTAAGGGAGAGCGGCCGTGGGGTGGACGGGTAATCGGGTAGGACGCTCAGGAGCGGCCGATCCCCCCTGAACGGCAGGAAGCCCGCCTCCCTGCCGGGGAGACGGGGTGCGACGCGTCATCTGGTCGGGGTGGCGGGATTCGAACCCACGACCTCTTCGTCCCGAACGAAGCGCGCTACCAAGCTGCGCCACACCCCGCGACCGAGATGAAGCATACCCGACGGGCTCAGTGGTCCGACGGGGTGGGGTCGCCGGCCGGCACCCCGGCCGGCACCAGGGTGAGCAGGGTCGCCTCCGGCCGGCAGCCGAGGCGCAGCGGCGCGAACGGGGACGTGCCCAGCCCGGGCGACACGTGCAGCCAGGACGACCGCCCGTCGACCTCGTGACGGGACAGTCCGCGAACCCGGGCCCGGTCCAGCCCGCAGTTGGTCACGAGCGCCCCGACTCGGGGCAGCCGGATCTGGCCCCCGTGCGTGTGCCCCGAAAGGGTGAGCCCCACCCCGTCCGCCGTGAACGCGTCGAGGACCCGCGGTTCCGGTGTGTGGGACAGTCCCAACGCGAGCTCGACGCCGGGCTCCGGGGGGCCGGTCACGACCGCGAGCCGGTCGCGGCGCAGCCGGGCGTCGTCCACGCCACGCAGGTCGATCCGGCGACCGTCGACCTCGGTGACCGCCCGCACGTTGGTCAGCTCGGTCCACCTGCTGGCGGCGGCGAGACCACCGGCGAAGGCCGCCCAGTCCAGCGGAGCGCCCTTGGGCTCGGCCTCGTCGCCCCGTCGGAGGTAGCGGTGCGGGCTCTTCAGGGCCGGGACGAAGTAGTCGTTGTTCCCCGGTACGAAGACCCCGGGGAACGAGTAGAGCGGCTCCAGCGCGGCGAGCAGGGGATCCCGGGCGTCGGCCGCGGACAGCACGTCACCAGTCAGGGCGACCAGGTCGGGGACGAGCCGGGCCAAGTCCCCCAACCAGGCGAGCTTGCCATGCTGACGGGGGGTGACGTGCAGGTCGGAGATGTGCAGCACGCGCAGGGGGCGCGCGCCGGCCGGCAGCACCGGGATCCGCACCCTCCGCAGGGTGTACGCCGTGCGCTCGTACAACCCGCCGTAGGCCGACACGAGCGCCCCCGCGGCCGCGACACCCACGAGAGTCCTCGCCGCTGTGTGACGCGCGTTCATCGTCCCAGTCTCACCCACCGCGGGCGGTGACCTGCCGCCACCCGGCCCGGTTCCGCGCGCCGCGCCGCGCGCCACCGGATGCCGCACGCCACCGGGTGCCCCGCCGACGGAACCGGCGTGACCACCGTGCCCGCGGACCATAGGCTCCGGTGGTTATGAGCACCCTCAAGGAACGTCTGCGCGCCGATCTGACCGTCGCGATGAAGTCCCGTGACGAGCTGCGGACGTCCACCCTGCGGCTGGCCCTGGCCGCGGTGAAGGATGCGGAGGTGGCCGGCAGCTCCGCGCGGGTCCTCGACGACGCGGAGGTTTCGAAGGTCCTGACCCGCGAGGTGAAGAAGCGCCGGGAGGCGGCCGACGCCTACACCGCGGCCGGTCGCGGCGACCAGGCGGACCGCGAGCGGGCCGAGGGCGAGGTGATCGAGGAATATCTGCCGAAGCAGCTCGGCGACGACGAACTGGCCACGATCATCGACCAGGTACTCGCGGGTCTGGATGTCAGCGGTCCACGAGCGATCGGTCCCGCCATGAAGTCCGTGCAGGCCGCGGTCGCCGGCCGGGCCGACGGCGGCCGGGTCGCCGCACTCGTGAAGGCCCGGTTGGCGGGCGGCTGAGCGAGCCGCGCGGCCCGCGTGAGCCGGTCAGCGCAGCCGGCTCTCGCCCTGGCCCCGGCCACCCCTGCCGTCCTCCCGGGCCAACGGCCCCGAGCCGCCTGAAGCGTTCAGCTGCCGACGCAGGTCCGTGCCCGGCTGGCCGCCCCCGGCCGGTCGGCCGTCATTCGGCTGGGCGAGCGTTCCGAAGCCGGGTAGCGCCGATCCACCCGGCAGGACGGCCGTGCCGGTCAGCCCCCCGGAGATCTGCAGGGTGACCTCGGTGTTGAGCGAGACCTCACTGCCTGGGGCGGGCGACATCGCCACGACGGTGCCGGGAGGCGCCGGATGCGGGACCGGCTGCGACCTGACATGGAAGCCCAGCTGGACGAGCGTCTGCTCGGCGACCTGCTGCGGCTGCCCGACCACGTCCGGCAGTACCTTCGTCGGCACCTTGGGCTGGGTGTTGTCCGGGGTCGGCAGCGGTTCGACCGGTAGCCCGAGGCCGGCGATCGTCCGGATCATCGTGCGGGACCACACCTGGGCGGGATATCCGCCACCGAAGACGTTGCGACCCTTCACATTGATCAGGGGATGCGACGTCGGTCCGCGCGGGTCCGCGAGGGTCACGGCCGCGGCGAGCTGGGGGATGTAACCCGCGAAGGAGGCGGTGCTGAACCCCTCCGCGGTGCCGGTCTTGCCGGCGGCCGGCCGGCCGATCTGCCCGTTCCCGCTGGCCGTCCCGTGGTTGATGACCCCCTGCAGCACGGCGCTGACCTTGTCCGCAATCTTCGGGTCGAGCACCTGCTGGCAGGGAGCGCCGGTGTCGAAGGGAAGCGGCCGGTCCGTCCCGCCCACCCGCTGGGTGATCGCGAGCACGGTCCGCGCGTCGCACTTCCTGCCCCGCGCGGCCAACGTCGCGTAGGCGGTCGCCAGATCGAGGGTGCTGATCTCGTTGGATCCGAGGGTGGAGGAGCCGTCAACCCGGCCGATCCCGTCCACCCCCCTGCATTCGGGATCGTTGTTGTTGTGCTGCCGGATCCGGCACGAGGTGACGCCCATGCGACGGGCCACCTCGGCCGTCTTCAGCACGCCCAGCTTCTCGGCGAGCTGGATGTAGTAAGTGTTGACCGATGACCAGGTGGCGGTCGTCAACGAGTAGAAACCGTCCTCGCTGGAATCGGCGTTGCCGTAGCAGTTCTTGCCCTGGGGATCCGGGTTCGGGAAGACGTTCGAGTGGTAGCAGAGGGGGGCGTGCAGCGTCGTGGAAAGCGGTAGTCCCGATTCGAGCGCGGAGATCAGAGTGAACACCTTGTAGGTCGATCCCGGGGAGAACGAGTCCTCGTCGACGGGATAGATCTCCTTGGTGTGGACGAAGTCCGTGGACAGGGCGGCGGGCTGTCCGTCCGCCGCCGGGCCGTAGACCCGGTTGATCGCCAGGGCGAGCACCTGGCCGGTGTTCGGCTGCACCATCGCGACGCTCGCCGCCACCCGGTTCCCGATCGGGATGACCTCGGTCGCGGCCGACTGCGCCGCCTGTTGCGCCACCGGGTCCAGCGTCGTTCTGATCGTGAGGCCGCCCTCGAACAGCAGTCTGCGCGCGTCCTCCTCCGTCGGGGCGAAGGATCTGTCGTTCAGCAGCCGCTGGCGCACGAGGGCGCAGAAGAACGGCGCGACCGAGTCGGCGCAGGGATCGGCCGAGTGGGGCGGCCGGTTGAGCACCACCTCGCCGTCGTGCGCCTGGTGAAAGGCCGCCGCGTCGATGTGATGAAGTTCGAACATGCGGTCGAGGACCACGTTGCGCCGTTCCCGCGCCGCCTGCGGATGCATCACCGGGTTGAAGGCGGTCGGGTTTTTCACCAGGCCGGCCAGCAGCGCCGCCTGCGGCAGGGTGAGCTTGTCGACGTCGACGTTGAAGTAGTGCTGCGCGGCTACCTGGACGCCGTACGCGCCATCGCCGAAGTAGGCGATGTTGAGATAACGCTCGAGGATCTCGTCCTTACTCAGATGGGCTTCGAGGTACAGCGCATAACGCGCTTCCCGAAGCTTGCGCTGGACGGTCTGCTCGGTCGCGGCCTCCTTCGCCTCGGCCGTCGTCGCGGACATCAGAAGAACGTTCTTGACGTACTGCTGGGTCAGGGTCGAGCCGCCCTGGGTGACCTCGCCGTTCTCCCGGTTGGTGAGATACGCCCGGACGAGACTCTTGTAATCCAGCCCGTCGTGCTCGTAGAACCGGGAATCCTCGATGTCGATGATCGCCTGACGCATCACCGGCGGAACGCGGCCCAGGGACACGACCTCGCGGTCCTGCTCCCCGCGCAGCACGGCGAGGACGTTCCCCCGCGCGTCGAGGACGCGCGACGCCTGGGCCAGCGGGGGGACAGCCAGGTTGGCCGGCAGGTCGAGGAAGTCGTCCGCGCCGCCCTTGACGGTCAGTCCGGCCGCCCCCACCACCGGCAGGGCCAGCATGCCGACGAGCACACCCGCCACCACGCTGATCACACCGGCGCCGAGCAGCCGCGTGGCCACGAACCCCAGCCGGCGGGCCGATGATGCGAGGGGACGAGGCGCGGGCTGGTCGACGTCGCCGAAGCGGAGTTCGTCAGGCTCGTACCGGCGCCCCGGTACACGATCGCGGGCGGAATCCTCGAACCGCCCACGACCGGGCGTGGGGTGCCCAGGGGGCGCGGTCATCCAGGGACCTCCGTCCAGCCAGGCTGGGCCACCCGTCGGAGCATACGGGCCAACATTCGATCAACAAGCGCCACCCCCGCCACCCCGATTTCCACGAACACCGCAAGGCGGCGGCCCATCGCAGCCGATAATGCCGTGAGCTGGGACGTCGCAGTTCCAGCCCCGGCCGGCGACCCTGCCGGTCCCGGGCGCGCCCCGGAGGACCGTGACAACCTCCACACCGGCTGCCCCGCCGTCCACGCTCCACACCTCTACTTTTAGGCGTCATCGCGATTTCTGTCCCACAGTGGGGCAATCTCGTCAAAACGGAAACGAAGCGATGAAGAACCCGCACCACCTCCGAGCCGATACCTCATTGTCACGCAACAGACATGCGGAAGTCACAGACAGCACTACCATGGCGATCCGGATCAATGGCCCGGACTAGTCATTTGGACAACCACCCGTGTGGGGTCTGTGCCGTGGCCACGCCACTCCGTACGGTTTCGGGGCAACGCCACGTCACCACCCGCACGGGCCCCTGACCCGGACTCGAGAAGAAAGGCAGGTGGCATGACCAGAAGCCTGACCCCCACCGTCAGCACGCCACGCCGTGCCAACACGACCCATCTCGTGGGTTCCACCGTCGACGGCGACTGGACGGCCCACGCCGCCTGTCGCGACCTCGACCCGGATGAGCTGTTCGTCCAGGGCGCCGCCCAGAACCGGGTGAAGACCCGGTGCTTCGGCTGCGCCGTCCGCACCGAGTGCCTCGCGGACGCTCTCGACAACCACGTCGAGTTCGGCGTCTGGGGGGGCATGACCGAACGGGAGCGTCGCGCGCTGCTACGTCGCCGCCCGGACGTCACGTCTTGGCGGAAGCTGCTCACGGACGCCCAGGCCGATCACAGATCGGCCTCCGCCGGCTGATTCAGCGGTGGTCCGACCAGTCCCCCAAGGCCGATCGGATCCTTCGCCGGCTATCCCCGCCCGAGGACAACGTCGTCCCGGTCCGGGATCACACACGTCCGCTGTCAACCGCGTTCTCTCGCCCGGATGAACCGGGGCTCGCCGATCAGGCTGATCAAGCTGATCAAGCGGTCCGATCCAGCCGTTCGTCACGCGCGAGCGCATCGCCGATCTCCCGCAGTCCGACGAGATCGTGCACGTCTTCCGACAACGCCTCCACCTCCACCATCGGGGTGTCGGGATGGGCGCTGGTGAACCGCTCCCGCAGCCGCGCCTCCCGGCTCGCCAGCCGGACCCGATCGGCGTGGATGCGCAGCACCGCGGCGGCAAGCGGATGCTCCCCGTGCTCCTCGAGGTTCTCGGCGGCGGCGAGGCTGCGCTCGACGTTGAGCGCCTCGGCATCGCTGTGGTGCATCCGGTTCACGACCAGTCCGGCGAGGGGCATCCCCTCCGCGTCGAGCCGATCGACGAAGTAGGACGCCTCCCGTAGCGCCGCGGCCTCGGGCGCGGCGACCACGATGAACGAGGTGCCGGGATCGCCGAGCAGGCGGTAGGTCTCCTCCGCCCTCGCCCGGAAGCCACCGAACATCGTCTCCAGTGCCGCCACGAACTGGCTGACGTCGGTCAGCAGTTGGGCGCCGAGCACCTTGGTGAGGACTCGGGTGAACATGCCGAGGCCGGCGCCGAGCACCTTCACGTACGCCCGCCCGCCGGCCTTCGCCGGCGCGAGCAACAGTCGTAGCAGCCTTCCGTCGAGGAAGGCCCCGAGCCTCGTCGGAGCATCGAGGAAGTCCAGCGCCGACCGGGTCGGGGGCGTGTCGACCACGATCAGATCCCACGTGCCGGTGGCGTCGAGCTGGCCGAGCTTCTCCATCGCCATGTATTCCTGGGTGCCGGCGAAGGAGGACGACAGCGACTGGTAGAAGGGGTTGGCAAGGAGGGCCTCGGCCCGCTCGGGGGTGCTGTGCGCCAGGACGATCTCGTCGAACGTCCGCTTCATGTCCAGCATCATCGCGTCGAGGCGACCACCGGCGGCACCGTCGGCACCGGCCACCTCGCGTGGGGTGTTGTCGAGCGCGGTCAGGCCCAGGGCCTGGGCGAGTCGCCGCGCCGGGTCGATCGTCAGGACGACGACGTTGCGCCCGCGCTCGGCCGCCCGCAGCGCGAGCGCCGCGGCCATGGTCGTCTTGCCGACCCCACCCGAGCCACAGCAGACCACGATTCGTTCCGTGTCGAGCATCGCGTCGACGTCGAGCAGTGGCACGCCGGCCGGATGCGGACGCGTCCGGCGCGTTCCCGGCCCGCCGCGACGCGCCGCCGACTGCCGGACGCTCCCCGCTGCCGGCCTTCGCCGCCCCGCGGACGGCCCGGCGGACGGCGCCCCGGGTTCCCGCCGTGGTGCACCGGGCGTCGGGCACGCGGAGCTCATGCCACCATCTGCTGCGCCCGCAGCATCTCCGCGAACCGGTAGACAGTGCCGAGGTCGACGCCGTCCGCGACCAGCGGCACCTCATACACGGGGCGGCCGAGCCCGGCGATCTCCGCACGCTCAGCCGCCTCCAGCGCGACGCGATCGGCGTGCTGGGCCGCCTCCCAGGCCAGCGCCTCGACCAGCTCAGGGGTGGGCTCCATCCCAGCCTCCTTGATCCCGGCGGCAATCTCTTCCCGGTCCAGCTCCCCGCGCCGGGCTAGGCGGGACTCCTTCGCGCGCAGCAGGGGCGGGCGGGTCATGTTGACCACCACACCGCCGAGCGGCAGACCAGCGCGGGTCAGCTCGGCCACGCCGTCCACCGTCTCCTGCACCGGCATCTCCTCGAGGAGGGTGACCAGATGCACGGCGGCCCGATCGGGCGCCAGCACGGCCATCACGCTGTCGGCCTGGGCCCGGATCGGCCCGACCTTGGCCAGCCCCGCCACCTCCGCGGTGACGTTGAGAAACCGGGTGATCCGACCGGTGGGCGGCGCGTCGAGCACCACCGCGTCGTAGGCCAGCCCTCCCGGCCGGGTGGCGTCGGGCCGGTTGACCGCCTCCTTGACCTTGCCGGTGAGCAGCACGTCGCGAACCCCGGGAGCGACGGTCGTGGCGAAATCCACCGCGCCGATCCTGCCCAGGGCCCTCCCGGCCCGCCGCAGGTTGTAGAACATCTCTAGATACTCCAGCAGGGCCTCGTCCGCGTCGATCGCCAACGCGAACACCTCCCCGCCGCCGGGAGCGCTGGCCACCTTGCGCTCCCGGTAGGGCAACGGAGGGGTGTCGAACAGCTGCGCGATCTGCTGCCGGCCCTCGACCTCGGTGAGCAGGACTCGACGACCATCGGTCGCAAGCGCCACGGCCAACGCGCCGGCCACGGTCGTCTTGCCGGTACCGCCCTTGCCGGTAACGATGTGCAACCGCCGGTCCCATGGACCGGCCACCTCGCTACTCACTTCCTTGGTCACGGTGTTCTCACTGTCGATCACAGCGTTCTCGCTGTCGGTCACGGTGTTCTCGCCGTTCACAGGCTTGACCGTACCCGCGTGCACGGTCCCCACCACGGTGGTGAGCCGGGAGAAAACCCGCGGCGCACCGCGGGGCGAGCCAAGGTAGGGGATGTGGGGAGAGGTGACCGGGACGATGTGGCGGCGAAGGCTCGGGCCCGGTGACACGGGTGTCCGGAACCGTCGGCGCGATGCTCTAAGGTCCGGTGTCATGCAGACGAAGTGGGAGTACGTGACGGCGCCGGTGCTGATCCACGCCACCAAGCAGATTCTCGACAACTGGGGTGAGGACGGCTGGGAGCTGGTCCAGATCGTTCCCGGTCCCAACCCCGAGAGCCTCGTCGCCTACTTCAAGCGTCCCAAGAGCCAGTCCTGACATGGCCGCACCGAGCGAACGCCTGGCGGCGCTGGGCCTGACGCTGCCGCCGGTCCCGACCCCGGCCGGCGCCTACCTTCCCGCGGTCCGGGCGGGCGGCCTGATCTGGACGGCCGGTCAGCTCCCGCTGGTGGACGGCCGGCTGGCCCACACCGGCCTGGTGGGCGCGGGCGCCGAGGTGACCGTCGAGCAGGCCGCGGAGCTCGCCCGGACGGCCGCGCTCAACGCGCTGGCGGCAGCGGCGTCGGTGGCCGACGGACTCGACGGGATCACCCGGATCATCAAGGTGGTTGGATTCGTCGCGAGCGCCCCCGGCTTCACCGGCCAGCCAACGGTCGTCAACGGGGCGAGCGAACTGCTCGCGGCGGTCTTCGGCGAGGCCGGTCAGCATGCCCGCTCGGCCGTCGGTGTCTCGGCGCTGCCGCTGGGCGCACCGGTCGAGATCGAACTGGTGCTCGGGGGGTAGTAGGCGGTCCCGCCGGTGCCGGCCTCGGGGTCGCGGCGGCGCGCCGCGGCCGCCGGGACAAACAAACCCCGCCTCGGCACCAACGGCTCTAGCATCTGGGCAATGGTCGACCACAAGGCTGCCCTGATCGCTCGGCTGCGCTGGTCCCCGGCCGACGGAGGCCGCCGCGACGAGGTGACGGCGCGCCATCCGCCCGCGCCACCCGCGGCGGTGCGCGACGCCTCGACGGTCGTGCTGCTGCGCGACGCGCCGGGTAACCAGGGGATCGAGGCATACCTGCTGCGCCGGGCAGCGACCATGGCGTTCGCCGGTGGGATGTACGCATTCCCAGGTGGACGAGTAGATCCGGCCGATATGGGGCCGGACGTGCCCTGGGCGGGTCCATCGGTCGCCGAGGTCATGCACGCGCTCGACGCTGATCCCGCACTCGCCCGCGCGCTCGTCTGTGCCGCCGTGCGGGAGACCTTCGAGGAATGCGGGATCCTGCTGGCCGGCGCGGTGGCGGGCGAGGACGGCCGGCTCGGCGGCGGCCCGGAGGCGCTCAGCGATCAGGTGCGGGCCGCCGAGCGCCTCGCACTGGAACGGCACGAGCTCGGCCTGAGCGCCCTGCTCCGCAAATACTCCCTCGTGCTGCGGGCCGATCTCCTCGCCCCCTGGGCCAGATGGGTGACTCCCGAGACCGAGCCGCAACGGTACGACACCAGGTTCTTCGTCGCGGCGCTTCCCACGGGCCAGCATCCCGGCCAGCCCTCCAGCGAGGCGGACCGGATGCAGTGGATACGCCCCGCGGACGCCCTCGAACGCCAGATGGCCGGAACGATGGACATGCTGCCACCCACCGCGTTCACCCTCGCCGAACTGTCCGAATACGACGACGTCGCGGCGGTGCTGGCCGCCGCCCACGCCCGCGACCTGTCGCCGATCATGCCGAGGATTCTGGTCAGCGGCGGCGAAGCGCGCCTCCTGCTGCCGCATGACGAGGCATACGACGACCCGGGAAACCACGACGACCTGCGGGACGCGGGCCCCGCCGACCGGGCGCAGCAGTAGCCATGGCCGCGCCTCGACAGATCACTCCCCTGGCCGCCGTGCTTCTCGCTCCGAATCCGGGCCCGATGACGCTCGACGGCACCAACACCTGGATCCTGCGCGCCGCCGGCGAGGAGAGGTGTGTGGTCGTGGACCCCGGCCCGGACCACGCCGGACATCTGGCGGCGGTCGCGGCGGCCGGCCGCGTCGACCTGATTCTGCTGACCCACGGCCATGTCGACCACAGTGCCGGCGCAGCCACGTTGCACGATCTCACCGGCGCCCCGGTCCGGGCGCTCGACCCCGTCTTCCGGCTGGGATCGGAGGGGCTCACGGCCGGCGATGTGATCGCCACGGCCGGCATCGAGCTCCGGGTCCTCCCCACTCCGGGGCACACCGCCGACTCGTTGTCGTTCTTTCTACTCGGGGAAGACGGGCCGCCCGGCGGAGACGAGCACCCCGCGGATTACCGGGACCGGCCGGAGCCGGGCCCGGCCTCCGGCGGCCTCCTGCCCGGTCCGGCGGTGCTGACCGGAGACACGATTCTCGGGCGTGGCAGTACCGTGGTCGCCCACCCGGACGGCCGTCTCGGCGACTACCTGGACAGCCTGCGGCTGCTGCGGGAACTCGGCGAGACCACCGTGCTGCCCGGCCACGGCCCCGAACTGCCCGCGGCCGGCCACGCGGCCGAGCGCTATCTGGCTCACCGCCACAGCCGGCTCGACCAGGTGCGGCGTGCTCTGGTGGACGCCGGGGTCAACGCCGCGGAGGCGGATGCGGCCGACGTGGTCCGCCGGGTCTACGCGGACGTCGACCGCGCCCTGTGGTTCGCGGCGGAACTGTCGGTCCGCGCCCAGCTGACCTACCTGCGGGAGCACCCCGACGGCGCCTGATCAGCCCAGCCGGCCAGCCGGAATGCCGATGGCGAGCGGCACGTCCGTGGCAGCGGTAGCCGGACGGCCGCCTCACACCACCGAGAGATATCGGATCGATACCACGCGGCGGTATCGCAGCAGCATCGACGCGGCTGCGGTCGGTCATCCGACAGGACGGGATTCGGGGAAGGAGACCCAGGCCACTAAACTCTGGCACGGAGGGAACCGCCCGTGCGCAGGATGACGATTTCGACCAGCCGGAAACCGGGCGACCGGTCCGGCCCCCCACCCACCGGCCACCCGGACGGGAGGCCCCACCCATGGTGATCACAGCTCCGCACACGGGCCCGCTGCGGTGCCCCCGGTGCAGCTCGGCGGCCGTTCCGGGCGGACGATTCTGCTACCACTGCGGCTTGGAGTTCACCTCGGTCGAGAGTCCCGCGGTAGATGCTTCCGAGCGCCGGGTCGTCACCGTTCTGTTCGGTGATCTGTCCGACTTCACCGCCTGGGCGGAGGATCGCGATCCGGAACGCGTCGGGGAGATGACCGATCGGGTCCTCGCCGCCCTCGCCCACGAGATCGACGAGGTCGGCGGCCGCGTCGACAACCTTACCGGCGACGGCATCATGGCCGTCTTCGGGGCCCCCACCGCCCATGAGGACGACCCTGAACGTGCCGTTCGGGCCGCCGCCGCGATGCAGGAGACCGTTCGTCGGCTGGTGCTCACCTCCACGGGGGGTGACGATGACGGCCGGCTCGGCCTGCGGGTGGGCGTCAACACCGGCGAGGTCCTCGCGGGGGTGCAGGCCGCACTCTCCTACACCGTGATCGGCGATACCGTGAACACCGCCGCCCGGTTGTCGGCCGCGGCCACGATCGGCACCGTCTACGCCGGCCGGGAGACCGCGCTCGCCACCCGGTCCGTGGCTACCTGGCGAGAGCTGCCCGACCTGGTCCTCAAGGGCAAGCGGGAGCCCGTCCCAGCCTATGAGCTGGTGAGCCTGCGCCCGTCGAACGTCGCCCGCCCCGGACTCGCCGACGACGCCATGTTCCTCGGCCGGGACGCCGAGCTCACCTCGCTGACCGATCTGTTCGACCTGGTCGTCACCAACCGGTCACCCGAGGTGGCGCTGATCACCGGGGAGGCCGGGATCGGCAAGACCCGGTTGGCCGTCGAACTCGCCTGTCGGGCGGAGCGGGCCCCTGGCACGACGGTGCTCTGGGGACGGACGGTCCGGCACGGTGACGGCCATGGGCTGGCGCCCCTGGTCGACGTCGTTCGCAACGCGTGCGGGGTGACCGACGGCGACTCCCTCGACCGGGTGGCCGACCGCGTCCGGCGAACTGTGGCGGGGCTGGCGCATCCGCACAGCGGTGCCCGGCTGCCACCCGGCATCGCCGACCGACTGCTGCTGCTGCTCGGCGTTCCGCTCGACCGGCGGTCCGCCGTCGCCACCGCGGCGGCTCCGGGGGATCCGGCGGCCCGGGCCTCGCACATCGCGGAGGCCGAACAGCGGTCCGTCGACGCGACGGTGGACGCGGTCGCCCTGCTCCTCGGCGCGCTCGCGTCCTCCGGGCCCATCCTGGTCATGATCGACGATCTGGAATGGGCGACCAGCCAGCTCAGCGACGCGATGAGCCGGCTGGCCTCGGCGTTGTCCGGACCGGTTCTGCTTGTGCTGCTGGACCGGACGGGTCCACGGCTCGCCGAGCTGCCCCACATCCATCGCATCGCCCTGCGGCCGCTGAGCCTCGAGGCCTCCAGCCGCCTGTTGCAGGATCATCTCGGCGGGGTGCAGCTGGAGCCCCGCGGCCGGGCCGATCTGCTCTCCCGGGTGCATGGCAACCCCTTCTTCCTGGTGGAGCTGCTCAACCTGCTGATCGACCGTGGAATGCTGCACCAGTCGGCCGAGACGACCAATGGGGAGTGGCCGGGCTGGGTCCTCGAGGGCTCCCTGACGGAGGCGACTCTTCCCGCTGGGGTGCAGTCGGTGCTGGCCGCCCGCATCGACGATCTCGACCCGGTGGCCAAGGCGGTGCTGCGCGCGGCGGCGGTGCTCGGCCCGCGGTTTCCCGCCGAGGCGCTGCCGGTGGTCGACGAACGGCCCGCCGAGGAGGTCACCCGCGCGCTGCGGGTACTGACCGAGCGCCAGCTCGCCCGGCCGCCCCGGGCGACGGAGACGAGGTGGCGGTTCGTCCATCCCATGGCCCGCGACGCCGCCTACGCCGGGCTGCCCAAGGTCGAGCGGGCCCGCCGGCACGCCACGGCGGCGCGCTGGGGGGTGACGGCGATGGTCGGCAGCTCGCGGGCCGTCTCCACCTTTGTCGCGAACCACGCCCTGCGGGCCTATGACCTGGCCGCATCGATGAACCTTCCCGCCACCGATCCGGCCTGGTCGTCCCGGATGTCCGGGTTCCACGCACATGTCCGGCTGGCGCGCGAGGCGCTGGCCCGAGACGATCATCGGGCCGCCGCCGACCTGCTGGCCAACGCGCGCCGTCTGGGCCGCGGCATCATCGACCCGGACGAGGACAATGCCGCCCGCGTGCTGCACGCCGAGGCCCTGGTCGCGCTGCGCCAGCTCGACGAGGCCGAACGCACGCTACGCCCCACGCTACGGGCCAACGCACCCGCCCGACGGGCCGCCGCCTTCTCCGTGCTCGGCGAGCTGCGCCAGAAGCAGGGACGCGCCGAAGAGGCGGCGCAGTGCCTGCTCACCGCCCTGGAATCGGCGCAACAGGCCGGTGACGACCACGCGGAGGCCGCCGCGTTGCGCCGGCTGGGCATGCTCGAATACAACGCTGGCCGCATCGACGCGGCGGAGGAGCGCTACCGCGAGGCCCTCGCGATCGCCCGCCAGGTCGACGACCCCCGCGGGGTCGGGTGGGCGTTGCAGCACCTGGCCTGGAGCGCCACCACCCGGGGGGACTACCCCCGCGCCGAGCGGACGCTGCGCGAGGCGTCCGCGGTGTTCGACCGGCTCGAGGACACCGGCGGCCTCGGCTGGTGCCGGGGCACGGAGGCGCTGGTGCTGCTGCTGTCCGGGCAGCTCACCCGGGCCCGCGAACTCACCCGCGAACTGATCGAGCTGGCCAGTTCCGTGGGCGAGCAGTGGGGGATGGCCGTCTGCCTCACCATCGACGCGATAGCGGCCGCCGAGCTGGGCGACATCGCCACCGCCGAGGCCCACGCGGAGCGGGCCGCTGAGCTGTTCGCCAGCATCGGCGACGCGTGGGGAACGATGCTGACCCTGGTCGCCCGTGGGCTGGCGGCCCGTGGCACCGGCGAACCGGCCCGCGGGGCAGAGTACCTGGAACAGGCGTGTGCCGAGGCGGCCGCCCGCGGGCACGTCGTCGTCGGCGCGCTGGCCCGGGTGCTGCTCGGGCTGACCTGGCTCGACGCCGGCGAAGTGGACAAGGCCGGGCAGGCCGCCGAGATCGCGCAGGCGGACCTCGCGCAGCTGGAGTTGCGCCCGCATGCCCAGCTCGGGGCGAAGGTACTGGTCGCGCAGATCGCCCGGGCTCGCGGGCGGCTCGATGAGGCGACCGAGCTGTTGCGGGAGGCATTGTCGGCAAGCGAACCGGCAACCCTGATGTTCCCCCGCCGGCAGGCATACGCCCATCTCGCCGGCATCCTGTTGGATGCCGGGCAGCCCGCCCAGGCTCTCATCGTGGCCCGGCGCGCGGTCAACGTGGATGCCGAGGACGTACGCGCCCAGGTGCTCGGTTACCGCGCGCTCGGCACCGCGTTGGTGGCCAACGGCGATCTGGAAGGCGGTCGTGCCGCCTATCTGCGGGCCCTGGCGGCCGCGACCGCCACGGGGGCTGTCAGCGAGGCGCCGCAGACCCGCCGGCTGCTGGGGAACCTGCCGGTCAGCGGGGCCGCCGACGCCGCCGGCGGCGCGACCACCACCCCCGCGGGCGTGGCCGGGACGGCCGGATAACCCGCTGGAGCGGTCACCTCCCGTGGCCAGGCCTTGCGCGCGTCGACCGGCGCTCGAGGCCCCGGCGGGACCCCGAGCTTTTCGCCGGTCGCCGGTCGCCGGCCTCAGCGCGCGCGGCGGGACAGGCGTTCGCGATCGAGCAGCACGACCGCGCGGGAGTCCAGGCGCAGCCAGCCCCGGGTGGCGAAGTCGGCGAGCGCCTTGTTCACCGTCTCCCGGGATGCGCCCACCAGCTGGGCCAGTTCCTCCTGCGTGAGTCCGTGCTCGACACGGACACCGGCGGCCTCATTGCCGGGCTGTGCCGGCTCTCCGAAGCGTTCCGCCAAGTCGAGGAGGGCTTTCGCCACTCGCCCCGGCACATCCGTGAACACCATGTCAGCAACGTTGTCATTGGTACGCCGCAACCGGCGGGCCAGCACTCGCAGGAGCATCGCGCCCGCCTCCGGGCGTGATCGCAGCCAGGGACGCAACGCGGTATGTTCCAGCGACAGCAGCGATGCATCCGTGACTGCCGTAGCGGTAGCCGTGCGGGGGCCGGGGTCAAACAACGACAGCTCTCCGAACAGGTCTCCGGGACCCATCACGGACAGCAGGTTCTCCCGGCCGTCGGCCGACTGACGTCCTATCTTCACCTTTCCGGACAGGACGACGAAGACCCGGTCCCCGACATCTCCTTCACGGAACAGCACGTCCCCACGGGTGACATCCTGCCGATCAAGATGGTCAGAGAGGGCCATTCGGTCCTGCTCGGACAGCCCTACGAACAGTGGTACGCGGGCAAGCAGATCCTCCACGGTCCTGAGCATGCCAGGACTATCGGCAGAGAGCACGGCCAGGGACCCCCAGATGGCTCCGACAGGCCGATCGACAGGGCCCGACAGGCCGATCGGCAGGGCCCGACAGGCCCGATCGGCCCGGCCTAGCCCCGCGCGGTCAGGCGGCTCGATGCTTGCCCGGCGGCGGTCGGCGCAGACGCCGCCGGTAGCGCTCCAACGCGGCGGGGAGGCCCTGATTGACGAAGGTGCTGACCTCATCCGGCCGGGCGTTGTCGAGGAAGCCCTCGAGGCCCTTACCGGTGTCGGCGGCATTCAACGGACGTTCCACCCGTTCCATCGCCAGCAGAAGGCCGAGAAGCAGCAGGGGAAAGGTGACCGCGGCAATGACAAACATGACCTCTCCATGGTGGCCGACCGGCGACCATCGCATGCGACCGGGGGTGGGTGTGTCGCGCATCGGCCACCTGGCCGGAGCCCGTTCGGACCACCCGGCAGCGGTGCCGGACGGGCGGATCGACCGGCAGATACGCTGCCAGACATGCCCGCAACCGTCGACGCCGCGGCCGAGACCCCGCTCGCGAAGACCCGGCGGGCTCGCCGGATAGTGCGTCTGCTGGGCAATATCCATCCCGACGCCCACATCGCGTTGCACTTCGACAACGCTCTCGAACTGCTGGTCGCCACCGTCTTGTCGGCCCAGTGCACGGACAAGAAGGTCAACGAGGTCACTCCTGGAGTGTTCGCCCGTTATCGGACCGCAGCCGACTATGCGGGCGCGGACCGCGCCGAACTCGAGGACATGCTGCGACAGACCGGGTTCTTCCGCGCCAAGGCGAACTCGCTGATCGGCATCGGCGCGGCCCTGACCGAACGCTTCGACGGTGAGGTTCCACGGTCGCTGGCGGCCCTGGTGACCTTGCCGGGCGTCGGTCGCAAGACGGCGAACGTCGTGCTGGGGCATGCGTTCGACCTGCCCGGAATCACCGTCGACACTCACGTCGGGCGGCTGTCCCGCCGCTTTGGGCTGACCACTCAGACCGACCCCGTCAAGGTCGAGTCGGACCTGGCGGCGCTCATCGAACAGCGGGACTGGACCATCGCCTCCGATCGCATGATCTTTCATGGGCGACGGATCTGTCACTCGCGCCGCCCGGCCTGCGGCGCCTGCGGGCTGGCCCGGCTGTGCCCGTCCTTCGGGCTCGGCCCCACTGAGCCTGCCGAGGCGGCCCGGCTGGTCCGGGGAACACGCAACGACGTCGAGACCCTGCGATGAACGAGATGCCAGCCAACGCCGGCGGCGCCTTCGACGCCGACGGGGCCACCGTCCCCCCGCCCCCGGCCTGGCTGCGCACTCTGGCGGAGAAGGCCGGGCAGGCCCTCGTGACCAGCCGGACCCATCCGGGTCATGCGGGCGCGGATGCTCGACCGGCCGCCGTACTCATCCTGTTCGGCGATGATGGCCCGGAGGGGCCGGACATCCTCCTGCTCGAACGGGCGGCCGAGCTGCGCAGCCATGCCAACCAGCCCGCGTTCCCCGGTGGCGCCACCGACGCGACGGACGAGTCGCGGGTGCACACGGCGCTGCGCGAAGCCGAGGAAGAGGTAGGGCTCGATCCCGCGGGGGTCGAGGTGCTCACCGTCGCCTCCCCGCTCTACCTGCACGCCAGTCGTTATCTCGTGACCCCGGTGATCGGCTGGTGGCGTATTCCGTGCGCGGTCGTGCCCGTCGATCCCGCCGAGACCTCGTCGGTCGTCCGGGTGCCACTCGCGGAGCTGGCCGACCCGGCCAACCGGGTCATGCTGCGCCACCGCACCGGCCTCGCCGGACCCGCCTTTCGGGTCCGCAGCATGCTGGTGTGGGGCTTCACCGCGGGCATCCTCGATGTTCTTCTCCGTCTCGGCGGGTGGGAACGACCGTGGGACGACACCGAGCTCATCGACTACCCAGTCGCGCGGGCCACGACCAGCGGGACCCCGGTCATGCCCGCGCAGACGTCCCGCCCGCCGGCACCGTCCCCTGCACCGCTACAGTCCGGTCCACTGGACAAGTCCCCGTCACTGGACAAGTCCAGCCCGCCGACGGCACCGGCATCGCCCTGCGACGAGAGGCACAGCTGATGACCAGCACCGCGGACCGTGACCATGCGGGACCGCGACCGTCCATCCACTCCCCCCGGCAGGGGCGGTCACGACGGCCGGGTGGTATCCAGCGCCCGCCCGCTCGGGTGGCCTGGATGGACCGGGCGGGCTGGACCGGACGGACACCCCGGCTGGGCCGGCTCACGGTAGCCCTCGGGCTGGCGCTCGGTCTGTTCCTGGGCGCCGCGGGCTGCGGCGGCTCGGGCAAGGACGGCGCGTCGGCGGGGCCCTCCCTCACTCCCACCGAGGGAGCGGGCGGCCTGCAGATCTTCGCCGTCACGGGCCTGCCGAACCTGCACTTCTCCGCGATGGAACTGGTGGCCAGGCCGGGACGGATCCGCGTCGACTTCTCGGTCACGCCGCAGTCCCCGCCGCACAACTTCGTCATTCCGCGGATTCCCGAGGCACACACGCGCATCGTCTCCGCGGGAGAGTCACAGAGCATCACCTTCTCCGTGACGGAACCGGGTAGCTACCCGGTGGTCTGCACTCTGCATCCCAACATGACAGCCACACTGAAGATCGCCTGAGTCGAACCGACGCCCGTCGTGCTCAACGTCCTGGACATCGTTCTTCTCCTGCTCGCCGTGCTCTTCGCGATCTCCGGGTACCGGCAGGGCTTCCTGGTGGGCGCGCTGTCGTTCGTCGGCTTCCTCGGCGGCGGTGTGCTCGGTGCCAAGGTCGCGAAGCCCTTCGCCGAACTGATCGGTCAGGAGAGCCACGGCGCCATGGTCGGTCTCCTGACCGTGCTCGGTCTCGCCCTGGTCGGGCAGGTCGCGGGCACCGCGGTCGGGGTCGCCATCCGGGACCGGGTGACCTGGCGCCCCGGCAGGGCCGTCGATGCCGCCGCGGGTGCGGTGCTCTCCGGCTTATCGGTGGTTCTTGTCGCCTGGCTGCTGGCGACGGCCGTCGATCGGTCGCCCTTCGAGTCCCTCGCTCGCTCTGTCCGGAAATCGCGGATCCTCGCCACCGTGGACGCCGGGATGCCCAACGAGGTCCGCAGTGCATTCGCCGACCTGCGCCAACTGGCCGACAACAACGGCTTCCCCGAGGTCTTCGCCGGGCTCGGCGGCGGGCGCATCGTCGCCGCCGAGCCGCCCGATCCCGCTTCCACCCAGACTGCCGGGGTCCGCAACGCGGCGGCGAGCATCGTGAAGATCCGTGGCGTCGCCAGGTCCTGCGACAAACGGGTCGAGGGATCCGGGTTCGTCATCGCCCCGCAACGCGTCATGACCAACGCGCACGTCGTAGCCGGGGTGCACCGTCCGATGATCGTGCTGGCCTCGCGCACCCTGCCGGCCGAGGTCGTCCTGTTCGACCCCGACCGGGACGTCGCCGTGCTCCGCGTGCCGGACCTGCAACGGCCGCCGCTACGGTTCCGGATAAACCCACCGGCCGCGGCCGAAGATGCCGCAGTGATTGCCGGTTATCCCCAGGACGGGCCCTACACCACTGTGGCGGCGCGCGTCCGCAACCATCAGACCGCCCAGGCCCCGGACATCTACTCGCACGGCCTCGTCCTGCGCGACATCTACGCGGTCCGCGGACGGGTGCTGCCGGGAAACTCCGGTGGACCCCTGTTGTCCGAAAGCGGGGACGTCCTGGGCGTCGTGTTCGCCGCGGCCGTCAACGACAGCGACACCGGTTACGTCCTGAGCGCCGCCGAAGTGGCCAGGCCTGCCGCCGCCGGGGTGATCGCCACGGCGGAGGTGAGCACGCAGGGGTGCGACTGACCGCCGGTACTCCCGCACCGGCGGCCGGGCGACGCTCAGGGACGAAGCCAGCCGAGCAGTTCGGCGTTGACGAGGTCGGGGGCCTCCTCATGCGGGAAGTGCCCGATCTCACCGAGCAGGCGCCAGGTGTAGGGACCGCTGACGTAACGCCCGGCGCCCTGGGCGGTGGACGGCAGGAAACAACGGTCCATTTCCCCGTGTATCTGCAGGGTCTCCATCCGCAGCGACCGACGGAGGACACTACCGAAACGCGCCCCATCGGGCCGGAACAACGACCGGAAGATCCACCGGTGGTACTCCAGGGAGCTGTGCGCCACCCCGGGAATGCGCATTGCCGATCGATATCGCCGCTCGGCCTCGGCATCCGGATACCCCGGTCCTCCCCAGCCGCGTAGCAGCGTTGCGACGTGGGCGGCGTCCTCGGCCACCAGGACCCGTTCGGGCCGCCATGGCAGCTGAAAACCGAGCATGTACCGGCTGGCGGCACCCTGACCACGGGGATCCGCCGCGATCTGGTGCCGCAGCCGCAGCGGATGAGGCATGGCCAGGATCGCGAGCCGACGCACCACCATCGGGTGACGAACCGCGGTGGTCCAGCCAAGCAGCCCACCCCAGTCGTGGCCCACGACCGCGGCGTCCGGTTCCCCCAATGCCCTGACCAGACCGGCCACGTCATCGGAGAGAGTGAAGGCGTCATAGCCCCGAGGCGGCTTGTCACTCGCTCCATAGCCGCGCAGGTCCGGCGCGACGACGCGGTAGCCCGCCGCCGCCAGCGCGGTGAGTTGGTGACGCCAGGCCCACCAGAACTGCGGGAAGCCGTGCAGCAGCAGGACGAGCGGGCCACTCCCCAACTCCGCCACGTGCAGCCGGGTACCGTTGGCAGACACGTCACGGTGCCGCCACGGCCCGTCGACCAGGACGGTGGCGGGCTCGGGAACGGTGTCCTCCATCGCCTGCCAGGATGGCAGACCAGCCCTCGGCCCCGGACCGGCGGTGCTCGTGACGGGCCGGTCGTGGGGTCCGCAGTCGGCCCTCGAACGTCCGCCGCCGGCTCCGTTGCCAGACCCTCTGCCGACCGCCGGCAGGCTTGGGTACCGGCGGACACCGCGCACCCAGCGCGGGGGTGTCAGTGCCCGCGCTGGCCCGGGTGGGCGGCCGCATCCGCCGACCCGACTGGGGCGGTCGACCCGACTGGGGCGGTCGTGGGATTACGTAGCCAGGTGATGTCGTCGCGCACGGTCTGGATGGTCCGCTCGGGCGGGGAGAGCTTGCGGAACCGCGCCATCGCGAACAGGGCCAGCAGCCCCGCAACGACGAGGTAGAGACCGGCCGTCAGCAGATAGGACCAGAAACGCTCGATGCCGGCCCAGGTGAACAGCTCCCCCAGAAAGATCGTGACGGCGATCAGAGCGCAGAACCCGAGGCCGGCCGCCACCGCCAGAAAACCGATTCCGAGCACAGCTGACACCGCCTGCTGGGCGAGCTCGGCCTTGGCCAGGTTGATCTCCTGACGAACCAGCAACGAGACATCGCGAGTGGCCAGGGCCACCAGCTCACCCAGCGTCGGCTCACGGCCGTCCCGAGCCTTCCCGGCTGCGATCGACACTTCTGGTCCTCCCTCTGGCGGCGACCCGCCCGTGCTGGACGGCGGGACAGTTCGCGCTACCACCCTGATCCGACCTGCGCCCTGATCCGACAGGGTCCGAACCGGCGGCGGACCGGGAAGCCCCACCGGAGGCCATCCGCCCTGGGCCCCTCCGGCCCATACCGGCAACACCCTCCCGGCAACACCCTCCCGGCCGACCGTCCCCCGTCGTGACGCGGTCCGCCGCCCCGGTCCCTCTACGCAGTCTCCCCCGCGCGGAGCCGCCCGGAGGCCCAACGACGCGGCTCAGACCTGTGACTCCTCCTACGGGTCTCACCGTCTTCCCGCTTAGCCCGCACGGCCCGGGCGGTCCGACCCCGCGTGGCCCAGCCCGCATGGCACGAACGGGTAGCGTGCGAGCTGTGAGTCTCCGCCCGTCTGGAACAGTCCTCGCCGCCGATCCACTCGCCCGTGTTGCCGCTCTGCCCGGAGTGCGCGAAGCGGCGGACAGCGCCCGATCCGCGGTGGACACGCTCCTGCGCCACCGCGTTCTGCGCCGCCAGAGCGCCGAGGTGACCGCGGAGGCATCGTTGCGGGCCGCCCACGCCTGCGCCGCCCTCGAGGGATACGAGATCAGCCTGGACGAACTGCGGGCGCACCTGGCCCGATCCGGGCCCGAAGGTGTGCTCCCCGGTCTGGAGAAGACGGACGCGTCGGAGGCCGGAGCGGTCACCGACCGCGGTACGCGGAACGACGCCGCCATGGCCGGATCCGGCCATCCGTTCCCTGTCGTCCTCGGCACGGTTCGGCTCTACGCCGAGCTGGGCATCCTGGTTCCGGCCTGGGAGCAGGCACCGCGACAGGCCCTGGCCCGCATGCACGTGTTGCTGGGCCGGGGTTTCGTCCCGGACGACGAGCTCGGTCGTCCGCGGGCCGATGCCGGCACCCGGGAGATCCTCGACCCGTTGCGGTTGGGCCCGCCTCCCCACTCGGTGGAGACCTCGGTCCGGCTGGATGGCCTGACCGGACTCCTCGTCGCGCCCACGAGCGCGCCGGCGATCGTGGTGGCCGCCGTGGTGCACGGGGAACTGCTGGCCCTGCGACCGTTCGGTGCCCTCGACGGGGTCATCGCCCGGGCCGCCGCCCGCCTGGTCCTGATCGGCCGGGGCCTCGATCCCAAGGCGCTCACGGCGACCGACGTGGGGCATCTCGAGCTGGAACAGAACCCGGCGAGCATCCTGCGGGTGGACCGCACCGGGGACGTCATCGCCGGGGACGTCATCGCCGGGTACCGCGAGGCCGCCGCAGCCTATGTCGGTGGCGGCGCCGACGGCGTGGCCATCTGGGTACGGCACTGCGCGAAGGCCCTGGAACTCGCCGCACGGGAGTCCCTCGCCGTCTGCGAGGCGCTCGCCCGGACCTGATCCACACTTACGGCGCGATTGACGCACCTGACGGATCCGCTGCACGGATGGACCACAACGAACCTGCCCGTATGAACCACTCGGTACGGACCCCTGCGTGGGCCGCCGCCCCTCCTGCCACGTAGGCGGCAGCCACGCGTTCCCGGCCTGCGGTCTCGGCAGGGTCTCGGCCGGTCGAAACCTCCATCAGAACATCTTCAGGCCCTGTGGAGGGCGGTCATCCACAGGGCCTGTCGCGGCGCATGGTGAGACCACGTCTTCCCCGACCCTGATGGGAACGAGGCCGCCATGTCCCCTGCGCCGCCCCTGCTGACCGCCGCGGAGAACCACGGTCCGGTCGTACGCCCGCTCGTCGTCACCGCCATTCCGGACCTGCTTGACGATCTGTTGCGGCTTGCGGCGGCCGCCGGTGTATCGATGACGGTCGCCGCCGAGATGAGCGCGGTGCGCCGCAACTGGACGTCGGCTCCCCTGATCATCGTCGGAATGGACGAGATCGAGCCGTGCATCGCGGCCGCGCTGCCCGATCGACGGCATGTCGTCCTGGTCGGAGGACAGGTCGACGACGGCCGGGTGTGGGACGCCTCCGTGCGCATCGGCGCCGATCACGTGGTCTTCCTTCCCGAAGCCGAGCCCTGGCTCGTCGACCTCCTCAGCGATCTCGACGGGCTCGATCGGCATCATTCGGTGACGCTGGGCATCATCGGCGGCCGCGGCGGGACTGGAGCCTCCACCTTGGCCGTCTCGCTAGCCCTGGCCGGGCTGAGGCACGACCTGCGCACGATGCTGATCGACGCGGATCCGCACGGTGGTGGGCTCGCTCCCGCCTTCGCCCGCCTCGTGCCGTCCATGTCCGGTGCCTTCCCTGGCGGGGAGACCTCCAGCCTGGCGTCGCTGTTTCCCGCGCGCCACGACCAGCATGACCAGATGGACGGGAACGGCCCGGTCGGGCCGATCGCCTGGTCCGGCCTGCTGCCCCGCCGGGGTGACCTCTCCGTGGTGTCCTGGGATCCCGCTGTCAGCCCAGCCGTTCCCCCGGCGACGATGGCCACCCTGCTCGCGACCGCTCGTTGCACGTCCGACCTGGTGATCCTAGATCTCCCCGGCCGAGGGAATCCGGCGGCCACCGCAACCGACGCGGGCACCACCGTGGCCCTGCGGACCTGCCAGACGGTGCTGATCGTCACGCCCGCGGACCTGCCGTCGATCGTGGCGGCCGAACGTGTCTGCTCGGCTGCCATCCGCCAGGCTGCCGATGTGCGCGCCGTCGTCCGGCTGCACCCGTCCGACCGCCTCACCCCGGAGGCGATCGCCACGATGCTCGGCGTGCCACTGGCCGGGGTGATCAGCAGCCGACGGCACCGTCCGGTTCCCACTCGCGACCGCTACGGCGGCTCAGCCAGCGGGAACACCATCGATCGCCTCAGCGAGGAACTGCTGACCCGCCTCGGCGTTCTCGGGCCACGGGTGTGGCCCGATCCGGAGGCCTGGTCATGACCGGGCTCGGCGAGCGACGCAGGTCCCCATTCCCCGCCACAGGTCACGCGGCCTCACCGGCTGCCCGAGCGGCCGCGAGGCCCGCGGTCTCCACACGATCTTCACCGCCGTTCGCAATCCCGCCGGAACCGCTCGAACCACCGGAACCACCGGAACCACCGGAACCGACGACCGCACCCGCGGAGCCGCTCGGAGCCGGCCCGCTGGATTCCCTCCTCGCTGATCCACACGTCACCGATGTCCTGGTCAACGGGCCCGGCGAGGTCTGGGTGGAACGCCGGGGCCGGCTCATCCGTACCTCGGTCGCTTTCGCGGACGAGGAAGCGGTGCGGCGCCTGGCCGTTCGTCTCGCCGCGACGGCCGGGCGGCGCCTGGACGCCGCGATGCCCTTCGCCGACGTGCAACTGCGCGACGGAACCCGGTTGCACGCGGTTCTGGCACCGATTGCGGTGCAGGGTACGTGCCTGTCGCTGCGACGGACCCGGCGTCGCCCCTTCACCTTCGACGAACTCGTGCTCGCCGGAACAATGAGCCCGGCCGTGGCGGCCGTGCTGCACGCAGTCCTGAGCGCCCGACTTGCAATCGTGGTGACCGGGGGAACCGGCTCGGGCAAGAGCACGCTACTTGCCGCGCTACTGGGAGCGGTGCGCCCCGACGAACGGATCGTGCTAGTGGAGGACACCGCCGAGCTCGTCATGGACCGTCCGGGGATGGTGCGGCTCGAGGCCCGCTCGCCGAACATCGAGGGCGCTGGCGAGGTGACCCAGCGCGATCTGGTCCGCCAGGCGCTGCGCATGCGCCCGGACCGGCTGGTGCTCGGCGAGGTCCGCGGCCCCGAGGTGCTCGATCTCCTCGTCGCCCTCAACACCGGTCACGAGGGCGGGTTGAGCACCGTGCACGCCAACGACACCAGTGCGCTGCCCACCCGTCTGGAGGCTCTCGCCGCCCTCGCCGGGCTGTCCCGCCCAGCGGTCCACAGCCATATCGCGGCAGCGCTCCACACCGCCGTTCATCTTCGCCGGGAGGCCGACGGCCGCCGCCGGGTCTGCGCGATCGGGGTGTTCCGCCAGGCGGGCAGCGGACTGGTTCAGGTCGTGCCGGCCCTGGTCGTTCCTGCCTCACCTTCCCGGAACGGGCCAGCCATGCGCG
>NZ_CDXDOR010000003.1:59156-69834 GCF_978021225.1 Frankia sp. CeTa3Moorea
TGCGGAGGCGAGCATGACCGTACTCGAGCGCGTGGGGACCGTCCCGGCAACCGTCGCAGTCACCCGACCGAGGACCGGAACCGTGATCGGTTCGGGAATCGGCCTGGTCCTCGGTGCCGTCCTGTTCACGGTGGCCGCCGGACCGGTGGCGGCGGGCGTCGTGGCCGTGCTGCTCTGCTGTCTCGCCCGGGCGCGACGGCGGTCACGGGAGCGGCGTAGGCAGGTGGCGGTCCGCCAGTCCGCCGAAGACCTCCTCGCCGCGTTCGCGGCCGAGCTCGACGCCGGCGCACCCCAGCTCGAGGCCCTGCGCCGGGCGGCGGGCGGCATCGACGAACTCGTGGCGGCACCGGCGGGACGATCGGCGTGGGTGCCTCTCGACCAGCTCGGTGCCGCGCTCGACCGGACGGAGGAGCCCGGTCCATTGTTGTGCCGCAGTGAGGCGTCATCACTGCGACAGCTCGGAGTCGCCTACCAGGTCTGCGCGGCCGTCGGCGCAAGGCTGGCTCCCGTCGCGACGATGCTCGCGGCGGTCGCCCGCGCCGACGCGGTGCGGGCGGGCGAGCTGACCTCGGCACTGGCCGGGCCCCGGTCATCCGGACGGCTGGTGGCCTCGCTCCCGCTGGCCGGAATCGTCCTGGGGTCGCTCGCGGGAGCAGCGCCGATCGCGGTGTTGCTGGGCACGCCGGCGGGGATCGGATGCCTGCTCGTGGGCGGGCTCGCCGACCTGGTCGGAGTCCGCTGGCTTCGCCGCTTGGCGGACGGCGTGGAGCGACGGGGAGGGCCGGTAGCCGTGGATGCAACGGGCGTCGCGCCCCCGACCTCCGCCGCGGGGCACGACCGGTTCCTCGCCGACTTTCCCCTGGCGCTGGACCTGATCGCGGCGTGTCTGCGCAGCGGGGGGACCATCGTGTCGGCGGTGCGGGCCGTCGGCGCCGCCACCGGTGGTGTGTTGGGCGCGGAACTGTGCTCCGTAGGCGATGCACTCGCGGCGGGCGCCACGGTGGGCGCTGCCTGCGAGCGACTGGTGGCCGCGAGTCATGCTCCCCAGCTCACCGACCGGTTGCCCGGATGGGCTCGCCGCGGACGCGTGACCCCGCCATCCCGGCGGGCCAGGATGGTGCGGGCAGCGATCATGGCGCTCGATCGCGCGGAGACGTCCGGGGCGAAGCTCGCCGCCACTCTCACCCGACTGGCCGATCGTGCCAGGGACGAAGCCCACGCGGAGAGCATCGCCGCGGCTCGTCGGGCAGGTGTCCTGGCGGTCGCGCCCCTGGGCCTGTGCTTCCTTCCCGCTTTTCTCCTGCTCGGAGTGGTCCCCATGGTCCTCGGATCCGTCCCCGCGCTGTTGCCGGCCTGAAGTCCCGATCATCCAGCTGCCACCGCGGCGCCGAGCATCCAGGCCTGACCCATCGCTCGATCCCGATCCTCCCCTGTCCCGGAGGTAGTTCTCATGTTCCTGGCAGCCCGCTCCTCGTGCCGACGCCTGTCACGATGGCCGGTGTCCCGGCGGCTCCTCAGCGTGTGGCGCCCGGCCGTCCAGGCCCGCGACCACGGCATGTCCACCGCCGAGTACGCGGTCGGCACGCTTGCGGCCGTGGCGTTCGCCGGCGTCCTCTACGCGGTGGTGTCAAGCTCCGCGACCCGGTCGCTGGTCTCCTCGGTGGTGCAGCGCGCGCTGACCGTGGCGTTCTGAGCGCGGCCGTGATGCCTGTGCGCTCCTCCCAGCGGCCGCCGCGGCCGGTGACCCGTCGACGTAGGAGATCCGTCCGCGGGCCGGACCGCGGCCAGGCCACCGCCGAGCTCGCGATCGGCCTGCCCTCACTGTTCGTCGTCTTCTTCCTGGCCGCCTGGATGCTCGGTGCCGTCGCAGCCCAGGCCCGATGCGCCGACGCGGCACGCATCGGCGCCCGCTTGGCTGCCAGGGGGGAGCCGGATTCGGCCGTGCACACCGTGGTGATCCAGGCCGCACCCGTCGGCTCCACCGTGACGCTGCACCGTGGCGCGGGTCGGCTCGAGGTACAGGTGTCGGTGCACGTCGGTGGCATCGGCGTCAGCCGGCTGGTTCCCGGCATCGAGGTGGCGGCGCGGGCCGTCACCCCCGTCGAAGCGACGGCCGATCTTCCGTCCGATGCCCCCACCGGATGCCCGGTCCGGATGGCGTCGTGAGCGGGACGCGCCGGCTGAGGACGCTGCCGACCGTCACGCCGGGGGTAGCGCCGTCCGCCGCGGCCCCCGATGCAGGGTCCGCGACGGTATGGCTGCTGGCCGTCCTGTTCGCGCTGCTCTCGCTGGTGAGCGTCGCGTTCACCGTGACGGTGATCAGCACGGTCCGGCAGCGGGCCGCTGGAGCGGCGGATCTCGCCGCCCTCGCGGCCGCAGCGATGCCGCCCGCCAACCAGCGGACGATGTGCGCGCGGGCCGACGAGGTCAGCGCAGCCAACGGGGCGCGGCTGGCGGCCTGCCGGGTCGACGGCAACGCCGTCGAGGTGACGGTCCTCGCGCGCCTACCGGCGGTACTCGGCCCGCTCCCGGAGCTGTCCGCCCGCGCCCGTGCCGGGCCGTGGGGAGGAGCGGAGGGTGTCTACTTCCCAGTCGGCGTGGACGACCCGGTTCCGGAACGGACGCCCTCGCGAGGTTGGGCGGCGCCACTCGCCGCATCACCGCCACTGTCACGGCGCCGCAGATCAGCGACGCGGGCGACGATCCGGTCGCCCCGGTGGGGATGGGTGATGATCTGGCCCGAGGACGCTGCAGTGGGAGCAGTCGCGGGCATCGGAGCGGTCGCGGAGGCCGGAGCGGCCGCCGGACGCGCCTGGGGCGGGGCCGTCCGGGTTCGTGCCCCGCCGGTGTCGGCTTCGACGGACCGGGGGGCGCTGGTGGCGGGCGCGGGCGGCGCGGCTGGCGCGGAACGCACCAGCGCCTCCATCTCCCGGGCGCGCTGGCGTTCCATCCGGTGGCGGCGGCGATCCCGCGCGAGGCCCTGCAGGAAGAGCTGCACGCCGGCCGCTACCAGCACTCCCGTTACCAGGCCGAGGACGAACAGGCCCCAGATGTCGAACGAGAGCATCTGCCCCATGATCAGGACATCGGTGTGGCCGCTGTTCTCCAACACGAGATCCGCGGTGAGAACTCCAGCCACCAGCAACAGCACGACACCGACGGTTACCACCGAGACCTCCAAAACCATGGACGTTGGCATAAACGACGGAGAAAAGCCGATCTGGTCGACATACCCGGGTCCGGTCGCGGGGGAACCACGCCGCGGCGAAGTGGTCACGGGGCTAGCCGATCATGGCGGTCACCGCGGCGAGGAGCCGCCAGGCAGCCGCCTTATCGAGCGGCTCATTGCCATTTCCGCATTTGGGCGACTGGACGCACGACGGGCACCCCGCCGGGCACTCACACGCTTCGATCGCGTCCCGGGTCGCAGCCAGCCAGGCGCCGATTCGGAGAAATCCCCGTTCGGCGAAACCCGCCCCGCCGGCGTGTCCGTCGTAGACGAAGACGCTGGTGCGTTCGGTGTCCGGATGGCGCGCGGTCGAGACACCGCCGATGTCCCAACGGTCACAGGTCGCGAACAGCGGGAGCAGACCGATCGCCGCGTGTTCGGCGGCGTGGACGGCGCCGGGGACGTCCGCCGGCTCGATCGCGGCTCGGGCAAGCAGGTCGTCGGACAGCGTGTACCAGACGGCCCGGGTTCGCAGCTGACGCGGCGGCAGATCGAGAGGCTCCTGCCCGAGCACCTCGCCCGTCGCGATCAGCCGCCGCTGGTATCCGACGACCTGGCTGGTGACCTCGACCACGCCGAGGTGCACCTCCACGTCGGGCAGCACCCGGGATCGCGACGACTCCACCACCCTGACGTCGGTGTGGTCACGCGCGGTGGTCGTCCATTCCGGCGTCGACTCGCATACGAACGCGACGGATTCCTCGAGGTCGAGGTCCTCGACCACGAAGCTCGATCCCTGGTGAAGATAGACCGCGCCAGCGTGCACCGTCGTGTGCGAGGTCGCGGCGTCCACGGTGCCCAGGAGCCGGCCGGTCCGCGCTTCGACGATGCGAACCGGTGGTCCTCCCGCCCCTCGGATGTCCACATCCGGCCGGGCCCGTTGCGTCCAGAACCAGCCCGTGGGCCGGCGGCGCAGCCGTCCTCGGCGGACCAGGTCGTCGACGGCGAACGCAGCGGTCGGTCCGAACAACGCCAGATCCGCCTCGGTCAGCGCCAACTCGGCCGCGGCGCACTCCAGGTGCGGAGCGAGCACGTAGGGATTGTCGGGGTCGAAGACGCTGGCCTCCACCGGCCGTCCGAAGATGGCTTCGGGATGATGCACCAGGTAGGTGTCAAGCGGATCGTCCCGGGCGACCAGCACGGCCAGCGATCGCCGGCCATCCCGCCCGGCGCGCCCGGCCTGCTGCCAGAGCGAGGCGAGCGTGCCAGGAAAACCGGCGGTGACGGTGGCGTCCAGCCCGCTGATGTCCACCCCGAGCTCGAGTGCCGGCGTCGCGGCCGCCCCGAGCAGGGCGCCCGAGCGGAGATCCTCCTCCAGGGCCCGTCGCTCCTCCGGCAGGTAGCCCGCCCGATACGCCGCCACCCGGTCGGCGAGGTCTGCAGCGATCCGACCGAGTTCGCGGCGGGCAGTCACCGCCACCACCTCGGCGGCCCGTCGCGAGCGGACGAAGACCAGGGTGCGCACACCGTCCGCGACGAGGTCCGCCAGCAGGTCCGCGGACTCGGCGGTCACCGACCGGCGGACGGGGGCGCCGTTCTCGCCCGGGCCGGGCGCGGAGGTCGGGTCCTCCCGGTCCGGCGAGCTCTGCCCGGTCGTGAGCAGCGGAGGTTCGTAGAGCACGAAGTCCAGTGGCCCCCGCGGAGATCCGTCGACGTCGACCACCTCGACCTCCACGCCGGTGAGCCGTGCGGCCGAGACCCCGGGATCGGCGACGGTCGCGGACGCGAGCAGGAACACCGGATCGGTCCCGTAGCGAGCGCAGATCCGCCGCAGCCGGCGGATCACCGCGGCCACGTGTGCGCCGAATACCCCTCGGTAGCCGTGGCACTCGTCGACGACGACGTAACGCAGGCCGCGCAGGAACTGGGCCCACCGCCGGTGGAAGGGCAGGATGCCACGGTGGAGCATGTCGGGGTTGGTCAGGACCAGGCCGGCGTGCGCCCGGACCCAGTCCCGTTCGGCCGCCGGCGTGTCCCCGTCGAACGCGGCGGCCCGGATACCGGTGAGCCGCAGCGACCGCACGGCTCTAAGCTGGTCGTGGGCCAGCGCCTTCGTGGGCGCCAGGTAGAGTGCCCGGGCACCGGGCTCGGCGAGCAGCCGGGACAGCACCGGCATCAGATAGCCAAGCGACTTGCCCGAGGCCGTGCCGGTCGCCAGCACCACGCTGCGCCCGGCGTATGCGGCCTCGGCGGCAGCCGCCTGGTGGCTCCAGGGGCTCGCGATCCCGACGGCCGTCCACCGTCCCCGCAGGACCGGATCGATCCAGTCCGGCCATGGCGCCGGGCAGCCGTCCCGGGCAGGGACGCGCTCGATGTGCGTCATGCACCGCGCTCGTCGCACGTCGCGGCGCAGCCCGGCAAGGGCCGTGTCCGCACCGTCGACATCCACCGGCGAGCCCACGACGATCGAGGATATGCGTCTCGACGCGGTCACGGCGCCCTTCAGCCGGACAAACCCCCGGAGCATCGCCCTCTCGGGCCCCCGGCCGATCGAGCCCGAGGATCCCGGATCCCGGTCCGGGGAACATCTCGGCGTGGCTACGGGCAGCGATGCCGACGACAAGACGACAGGCGGACCACAGAGTGTCCCCGCGGGACCAGCTGCGTCGAAACCGCCGATGCGGTCGGTCGACCCCCACACGAGCGCCAAGATCGGGGATACATTTCATCAGACGTCATCAGCCGGCGACGCCGCAACACCGGACCCGCGATCTGTGTCGCGGCACACCGGATTGATCCTCCTCGTGGGAGGGTAATGGCGCCGTGATGTCGGTCGCCCGAAGCACGGGACGGCCGGAGGCACACAAGGAGGATCCGTGGACCTGTCCCTCACGACACGCCAAGAAGGCAACCACACGGTCGTGGTGGTGGGCGGCGAGATCGACGTCTACACCGCGCCGAAGCTTCGCGAGCAGCTCATCGATCTCGTGTCCGGGGGGTCATACCACCTCGTCGTCGACATGGAAGGCGTCGAGTTCCTCGATTCGACGGGCCTCGGGGTCCTCGTCGGCGGGCTCAAGCGGGTGCGTGCGCACGAGGGTTCACTGCGTCTGGTCTGCACTCAGGAGCGCATCCTGAAGATTTTCCGGATCACCGGCCTGACCAAGGTCTTCCCCATCCACTCCTCCGTCGAGGAAGCCCTTGCCGCGAGCGACTGAGCCGGACATCACTCTTTCGCGAAAGGCAGGCCCGCCGTATGCCCACCGTTGAGCTGCGGTTCGCTGCCCTGAACGGGCACGTTCGTACCGCCAGGATGATCGCGACGGCGGTCAGCCGGCGCGCAGGAGTTCCGGTCAGCGCGGCCGACGAGATCAAACTTGCGGTGACGGAGGCGTGCACCCGAGCGGTGCGCGTCAACCGCAAGCATGCGCCGCAGGCCCCGGTGCATGTCGCGCTCATCGACGGCGCCGATTCCTTCACCATCACGGTGGCCGACTGCGGCAGAACCGGAGACGAGGTCGCCCCCGGTCCGGACGGTGGCCTCGTCACCGCGACCACCCTGCTCGAACTCGAATCCGAGTCGACTCAGCCGCCAGGTTGGGCGGAACCGGCGGACGACGATCTCTCGGAGGACAACTCCGGTTTCCCACCGGGGCTCGGACTCGCCCTCATCGAGGGACTCGTCGACGAGATCGAGATCAGGCGCGGCCCCGACGGCGTGGGTACGGTTGTCGCGATGACCTGGCGCACCGGCGCCACATCGGATCCCTGCGAATCCGCGGTGTAGGACCTCTCCGGTCTCCCTGCCTGGGCCTGGCGACTGTTCCAGCCTCCGACCGTGTCCAGCCTCCGACCGTGCCGCCATGTGCCCCGCGCCAGGTTCCGAAGGCGGGGCACCTAGAACCTGACATTGAGGTGGAGCCACGGCGCCAGTCTGCCATGTCAGCAATAGCACGAGTGATCTTTTTACACCGAATATTCCCGAATCGACCCGTTTCCGGATTATCGCCAGGGCGGTGAGAGGTACCCGAGAGCACGCGACCCGGGCCGCCGCTACCGAAAAACGAGCGCACGTCACAGACGTGTGGATAGACTCCGCCGCATCTCATGGACGGCTGATCCAACCATCCGTGATTCCCTTGGTGCTCCCCGCGAGACCGGTCAGATGTCTAGAAATGGGAAGAATCGGCCGATCTCGCCCAAAGCGTCGCCGGATGCGGCGCGTGACCGTGACCGTCTCGATGCCGTGGCGACCGCCGTGAGGGCGCCCAAGAGCACCGGCACCCTCACGGAGGGCGCACAGAGCAGACCGGGAGGAGCCATGTCCTCGATCCAAGCCCTACAGACCGAGGGTGCTGGAATTGACCTTAGCGGCAGAGCCCTCGGACTGGTCGCCGGTGTGGCGATAGTCGCAGCCCTCGCATTGCTTGTTGCCGGTTATCTGGTTCGTGAGGTATTGGCGGCGAGTCCGGGCACCCCGAGGATGGTGGAGGTCGGCCGGGCGGTCCAGGAGGGCGCCGCAGCCTATCTCAGACGGCAGTTCACCACACTCGCGGGATTCGTCGTCGTCATCCCCTTCGTACTACTGCTCCTGCCAGCCGAGAACACTGGAGCAAAGATCGGTCGGTCGATCTTCTTCGTGGTCGGTGCGATCTTCTCCGCGTTGGTCGGATTCGTCGGGATGTCGCTGGCGACCCGGGCCAACACCCGCACCGCGGCCGCCGCCATGACCCGAGGGGAACGAGCCGCCGTCCGCATCGCCTTCCGCACCGGCGGGGTGGTGGGGATGTTCACCGTCGGTCTCGGGCTCCTGGGGGCGGCGGCTGTGGTCCTCGTCTTCCGGGACACCGCCCCCCAGGTCCTGGAGGGATTCGGATTCGGCGCCGCTCTGCTCGCGATGTTCATGCGAGTAGGCGGAGGGATCTTCACCAAGGCCGCCGATGTCGGGGCGGACCTGGTTGGCAAGGTGGAACAGGGGATTCCCGAGGATGATCCCCGCAACGCCGCGACGATCGCCGACAACGTCGGCGACAACGTCGGCGACTGCGCCGGCATGGCCGCCGACCTGTTCGAATCCTATGCGGTGACGCTCGTCGCGGCGCTGATTCTCGGGGTCGAGGCGTTCGGCGAACGCGGCCTGGTGTTCCCCCTGCTCATCCCGGCGGTCGGGGTTGTGACCGCGGTCATCGGAATCTTCGCGGTGTCGCCGCGGGCCGGTGACCGCACCGGAATGTCCGCCATCAACCGGGGTTTCTTCATCTCCGCGGTGGTGTCCGCGGTCGGCGTCGTCGCCGTCTCGCTGCTCTACCTCCCGGCGAGCTTCGCCGATTTCCCCGGGATGCAGGGGAGCACCCAGTCTGGCAATCCACGAGTGATCGCGATCGGCGCGGTCCTGATCGGGATCGTGCTCGCCGCCGCCATCCAGCTGCTCACCGGGTATTTCACCGAGACCGGCCGGCGGCCGGTGCAGGACATCGCAAAGGCGTCGCTCACCGGACCGGCCACCAACATCCTCGCCGGAATCGGGGTAGGTCTGGAGTCGGCGGTCTATTCTTCGCTTCTCATCGGTGCTGCGGTCTTCGGCGCCTACCTGCTCGGCTCCGGCAGCGTCACGATCGCGCTGTTCGCGGTGGCGCTGGCGGGGACCGGTCTGCTGACGACGGTGGGTGTCATCGTCTCGATGGACACCTTCGGGCCGGTGAGCGACAACGCGCAGGGCATCGCCGAGATGTCCGGCGACATGGACGAGGCGGGTGCAGCCATCCTCACCTCGCTCGACGCCGTCGGCAACACCACCAAGGCGATCACGAAGGGCATCGCGATCGCCACCGCGGTGCTCGCCGCCTCCGCGCTGTTCGGCTCGTTCACCGACACCGTGACGACGGCTCTCCGCGACGCCGGAGCGCTGCCCGAGGCGGGTCGGGGCATCGTTGGCGGCCTGAACATCGCCTACCCCGACGCGCTGGTCGGGCTCACCATAGGGGCATCCGTGGTCTTCCTGTTCTCCGGGCTCGCGATCAATGCGGTGGGCCGCGCGGCCGGGCGGGTCGTCCTGGAGGTGCGCAACCAGTTCCGGTCCAGGCCTGGAATCATGACCGGCGACGAGAAGCCGGATTACAGTGCGGTCGTCGACATCTGCACCCGCGATTCGCTCCGTGAACTGATTACACCGGGGACGCTGGCGGTTCTCGCCCCGATCGCGGTCGGTTTCGGCCTGGGATACCCGCCGCTCGGCGCGTTCCTCGGCGGCGCCATCGCCGCCGGCGTGCTGATGGCCGTGTTCCTCGCGAACTCCGGCGGGGCCTGGGATAACGCGAAGAAGATGGTCGAGGACGGCAACCACGGCGGAAAGGGTTCGGAGGTCCACGCGGCCACGGTGATCGGCGATACCGTGGGAGATCCATTCAAGGACACCGCCGGCCCTTCGATCAACCCACTGCTCAAGGTGATGAATCTGGTCAGCCTGTTGATCGCTCCGACAGTCGTGAAGTACTCGGTGGGCGCGGACGAGAACACGGGGCTGCGCATCGGTGTCGCCCTCGCCGCCCTCGCCGCCATCGCCGCCGTGATCATCATCTCCAAGCGGCGGAGCTCAATGATCAACGATGTGCCCGCTATGACACAATCGACACCGACCCTCAGCGAGAAGATCAACGCCTGACCCACATCGTTCCGTCACCGCCGACCCCCGCGGCTCGCACGAGGCCACGCGGGTCGGCGGCGCTGTTTCGCACCGATGGAACCTCGGGAACCGGTGGAACCTCGGGATGCGGGATCGGCACCGCCCGTGGGCCGGGTGATGCGCCGGCGGACCATCCGCGCCACCCACATCGGATCGGAGAAGCAGTGGGTGAGCGTCGGGCTACGGTCGCCATACCGGGACGGGAGGATCCGCGAGACGGAATGGCGGCGTACGGTGCTGCGAGGCACCGCTCTCACTCCGACGGCCGCCACCCGCACGACCACCGTCCGCCGGACACCCGTACCGCCCCCGCCAGATCCAGTAACGCGCTCCGCCTCCGCAACATCCGCCATGTTCGAGACCTACGCTCCGTAGAAGCAACCTACGCTTTCGCCCCACAGAGCACTAAAACGAGCACGTCGCACCGAGGAGAGAAGTGCCAGCGCGCACGAAGACGACGACACGGGCGACCGCGCGGTCATCCGCACCGGTCGCCGAGCCCACCGAGGCCGGACTCCCGCCGGAGACCGGCTCGAGCGAGGCATCCGCCGACGTACCCGTCGGCGCCACCAGCCGGACGGCGAACAGCAGGACGGCGAACGGGCGAACGGGGACTGGCCATTCGGCGAACGGCTCAGGCGGAGCCAGCGGCGCCCACGGCAGCCGCGCCACCGGCTCCGGCCGGGGCCCGGGCAACCGCCTGGTCATCGTGGAGTCGCCAGCGAAGGCGAAGACGATCGCCGGCTATCTCGGTCCGGGGTGGCAGGTCGAATCCAGCATCGGGCACATCCGTGACCTCCCGCGCAGTGCCGCCGATGTCCCGGCCG